>JANQFM010000878.1 GCA_028277865.1 Acidobacteriota bacterium | reverse complement strand
AGGAGGTAGGTGAACAACGGAGGCTGATCGGACCAGATCTCCGAGTAAAGCCGGAATCCTTCCGAAACCAGCCGCGATTTCATCAGGTTGCCGCCCTCGTCTGAATCATGCTCGAAAATGGTCAGAAGGCGGGTGAAGCTCAGCAGGCCAACCGCATAAAGGGACCCAACCAATGGCGCTGCCAATCGATCGGCCCATATTCTGAAAGCGTTCACGTAGGCAGGATTCTAACAAAAGGAGATGGGCTACTCCCCGTTCAGTACAAGCGAGGCAACGCCTCAAACCAGAGATGGGAAGCCACAGGGACACTGCGACACAGAGATCAGAGGCTGTTTCTGATTCTTCTCTGTGCACTCTGTGCCTCGGTGGCAAACGTGACTCAAGTTGAAGAAAACAACCCTAGGCTCGAAGGCGTTTTTGGGTAAGAATCTACTCCCTATGAAGATCGGGATTCTGCGCGCCAAACCTTTTTTAGCCTTCCTCGCAGTACTGTTTCTGGCCGGGCTGGGATTACGCATTCCCCCAATTGCAGGGCACGCTCTCCACTATGACGAACCGTTTTGGATGCTGCGGGGGGATTTCTTGATCGAACACTTGGCTCGGGCCGATTGGCAAGCACTCCAGACGCGTTTCTGGAACGTCAAGCAGGTCCAGGACGGGCGTCCGCTTTACGACCATCGCATGGCCAGCGGCACCCCCGTTGCCCTGGTCGCCGGATTGAGCCGCCTCGTCTTGCTGACACCCCAATCCGAGCCGAGATTTGAGATTGCCGCTTCCCGCCTTCCTCTGGCCTTGATCAGCGCAATCGCTGCGGCTCTGCTGGTTTGGCTGGCGCGCTGGGCTGGGCTGGGCTGGCGGGCTTCAATCTGCTGGGGCATCTTCCTTTTGCTGGATCCCGTACTGAGAACATATGCAAGCATCATACACATGGAGGCTGTCCTGACCGTGTTTATGTGGGCCTCCATCTTGCTGGCGGAAAAAGCCCGGCGCACTGATTCATGGGCACTGACGGCACTGTCAGGCGCCCTGTTCGGCGTCGCCTTTTCCACGCGCGTGAATGCTGCTGCCGCCCCTTTGGCAGTGTCCCTTTTCTTTTTCTTGCGGACATGGGCCGAAGCCGGAAGAGCATGGGATCGAATCTCTGTGATGCTTCGCAACGGCGGGCGTCTCATCCTCTACGGTACGGCGGGAGCAGCGGTTTTCGCCCTGCTCTTTCCTCCCATTTGGCCCAATCCGCTATCGGGCTTGGCCGATTTTTTGCGCCAGTATTCAGGAGGCGATGGCCACGGCGACCTCTTCGCCGTCTTTCAAGCCTCGTTCCCCACCTCGATGCTTCCTGTCGGCTACCTTTTTGCAGTGGCGGGCCTGTTGGGCATGCTTCTGCCGGAAGTGCGCCGCAACCGCTTCTTTCAGTTGGGTTGGATCGTCTATCTGACCGGGTGCATTTTGCTCAGCCAAGGCGTCACAGGCGCCAATTCGCGCTATCTGTCCTCTTTGATGCCCGGCCTCGGACTGGCGGGGGCCGCAGCCCTTGGATCGGCCTGGCAACGCTGGGTGCCGTCGCCTTCGCGCGCCCGGCAGATCGGCGCTGCGGCGGTTTGCCTGGCACTTCTGACCGCCACGATGGGATGGCGGGAATGGCATCGAGCAGGACAGATCACGACATTCTATGAGAAGCTTTCCCAACAGCGTTATGGACGTGTGCTGGCCCTTCAGGCCGGGCGGGAGTTCCGCCGCCTGCAGGAGGGATCATCGCGCCGCCCCAGCCTTTTCATCGCATCGCCCGCCTGGCACGTTCCCTTGCTCTACCTCGGTGTCGGCCTCTCGGATCGCCGCAGGATGATCAACCTGGCACCCGGATGGCAGCGACTGGAGATCCAGGCTGACGGACCTTGCGGACCCCAAGACTGGCTCTTGAGCGAGAATCAGAACGAAGACCTGAGGGAACCGATTCGGCTCTACAGCCTGATTGCCGGACGCTGCACGCAGTCGCAATAAGGCGGACGCCCCTCAGAATTCTGAGGGCGGCCTCTTCCAGAGTCATTGGTCGACGAGGCGAAAGGTAAAGGTTCCCAATGAGGGGACGCCTGAGTTGACCAGGAAGGGCGCGCCAGTGATGCGCGAGATCGGCTGGGGAGGGACAGTGGCCTGATTGGGGGAGGTATAGCTGGTTCCGCTGTCGGTCCCGGCGTCGTAAGGGAAAAGGCCGACGCTCACTTCATCCACCCAGTCGCCGTCCTGAAAGAGATTCAGGCTTGTCACACCGACAAACCAGTCGGGGCTGGGAGCGATCATCGACACCAGCATGACGAAGGGAAAGTCCTGGTTCGCCTGAAAGGAGGCTCCGGCTGTACCGGGCGAGCTGGGGATGCCTCCCCCCGAGATGACCTCTCCGGCCGTACCCTCATCGATGGCTTGCCGGACTTCGTTGGACAGGGGGTTCTTGCTGCCCCTTTCGGCCATGTTTCGAATGCCGTCAGTGGCTGGTTCGCCCACCTTCCAGAAGGAAACCTGACCGTTGTGAGTGCCGCCGATCAACCCGGAGAAGTGAGCCGACGCCGGGAAATCGTCCGGATGGGCCGCTGCGCTCCAAAGGGCATCGAAAGTTACCTGATAACGGGCCGAAAAGCTGGCCGGAGGGCTGGCTGGCTGAGGCAGGATCAGAGGGGGGACTCCCGTGAGCTGAAAGCGGTCGCCTTGCAGCAGCCTCTGCCGCAGGGCGGTCAC
>JANQFM010000835.1 GCA_028277865.1 Acidobacteriota bacterium | reverse complement strand
GCCTTTCAGGCCGGTAGGGGTCATATTCCACCGCCGCCTCTCCCAGGATTCCCGGAACCCTGATGCCCCCGCAATGGTTGCTGATGATGGCTTGGATGCCCTCTTCGAAGACATCCGGGCCATTCGGGACATGTGCTCTGATGCTTCCGCCCGTCCCATGATCAGTCGGCTGATGACCCGGGGCTGAGGCTTCCCCTTCAGATGGGTTCTGTTTGCCGACTGGATCCTTGCCGCCCTCCTGAGCATCCACGGGGTGCAGTTGTTTGAAGATTTCTCGCTCGCGCAAAATGAGCAACTGTCCAAGAAGAGCCAGCCCGCGCCAAAACGAGGCCGCTGCCCAGGGATCCCGCTCCTGGCCGTACAGGCACCACAAGTGGAGCAACAGGTTGATCTTGTCACTCCTCTCGGATCCGCCGCCGCCATTTCCCAGCCGGATCTGTTGAGAAAACTCGTGGGGTTCCAGCAGCATCATCCCGGTGGAGGCCGCTTCGCCGTTGGCCAGAGCCTCGCGGATGGCATGGGTCGGGCCGCTGTACAGGTCCCAGCCCACCCCTCGCACCCGCCCCTTGTACGGGTCTTCCTTGGCGATGTCGTCCCGGCGGTTGCGGGCCAGAATCTGGGGCAAGTAAAAGCCGATCCAGAGATTGAGGAACCAGAGGATCCCTTTCAGCAGCGAGAAGGTCTGAGGACACTCCATGACTCGAGTGGAATGGGTGGAGCCGAGATGGACGATCTTGTCCGGATCATCGCCGGAAAGCTCTTCCCCCTGCATCTGGGGACGGAAGGTGTTGGCGGCCAGCAAAGAGAGGGTTTGACTGCGCCTGTCCTCGATGCCATAGCGCCACTGCTTGATGAGGCGCCGCCGACTCTCCAGATCCAGCGACAAAATGTAATCCAGCAAGGCGCGCCGCAGCGTCTCGGGTGTCCAGCTGTAAAGGTCTTCGATGTAAAGGTTGTACTCGGCCAGCACGTCGCGGTGCACATTGAGCAGCGACCAGGCCGCTTTGTCAAAGATCGCCGCCCAGCTCAATCTCCTTTGCTTCATCTGATCGATCTGATGGATCTCCAAGACGCGGGCATCGTTCATGGCGTCGATCACCTGCAGCTGGCGGCGCAATGTTGAAGGCCGCAGCGCCAGGCGGGATTCGGGCAGCGTCGGCCACCTTGCGCAGCCAAACAGCAGCCGGGAAGCCGTTGAGAGCAGATGCCTGACCTTTCTGCCATTTTTCTGGGTCGAGATGACCCGGTAAAAAGATGCCTGTGCCCGGGCCGGTGCCGGACCCAGCCGGATGCGGTTGCGAATGGGGAACAGCTTGACGAGATACTGGTATGCGAGCTGTGCGGTCATGTCGCGTGAAGAAGGCGAGCCTCTCTCCTGCCCGGAATCTCCGGCCCTCTCTTCGCCCCCTCCTCCCACCGTCAGGCAATTGGCAAAATGGGTCTTGAGCAGCTCTTCAGCCAACCGGTCGGTGAAAGTGAAAACCGGGACCAGGCGCGGATGAGTCAGATAGCGGCGAAATGTGCCCAAAGTGGTCACCAAGTCCTTGAGCGACATGTCGGCATCGTCTACGGGCATCAAGACTACCGACCCCTTGCCTGCATCCGGATTGAGCTCCTCAGCCAGCACTCCCAGCCAGCTATCGAGGTGCTTTCTCAGCAAGACCCCGCTGGAGTGGCGTTCCAATCGTTCCAGGCTGTACCCCAACGGATCCCGGTCGAAGACTCCTTCAGGCTTGTCGACCACCTGCAAAAACTCGCTGAACTTGTGAAATTCCCGCTGGACGCGGGAAAGCGTGTCTTCTCGGCCAGTTCCCAAGTTGCCCGCCTCCTGTTCTAGTGCTTCTTCCAAAGCCGTGGCCAAAAAGGCGTAAAGGAAATGGCCGTTTTCACTGAAAAGCCCCAAATCGATAACGGGGAGCGCCCGCACCCGTTTCTTGAGTTTCCGATAACTTTTCCCGTCCTCCCCCCGGTGATCGAACCCCTGATTGACACAGCGGCGAAAGGTCTTAAGAAGGCTCGACTTGCCGGATCCGTAGGTGCCGAAGATGGCGATGGCAAGCGTCGGCAGTTCTTTGACCTCTTTTCCAGTCTGGGAACGCAAGGAATAGACGTGTAGCTTCAACAAACGAAAGAGCCGAAGCAACTCCGCTTTCCACAGGCTTTCGTCCAAACTGAACGCCCGTGAGATGCGAGACCGCTCCAAATCGAGTAATGGCCCACGTTTTTCTTTTCCCATAATGTAATCACCTATGCTTGAAACCGGTCTGATGTTTCGTAGTATAGCGAGTTGAGTCTGTCAAGACAATGACTTGAATCCTAACCAAATGAGGCTTCGATGTCGGACTCTGATCTAATCTAATTCTTCGACAGAGGATCGATGACTTTGACTTAAACCCTGATCGGGCTCTGGAAATGCTGCGCTTGATCCGCGCTCTCAAGTCCCCCTTTCTGGTCACTATGATTTTCGGAGACATTCAGGTTGCCGAAGAGTTATCGAACTCGAGATGACAGGAAACTCTCTCAAAGCCACGGCTGCACGCTTTCAACAGGAAGTGACAGTCATGCCTGCCGAGGCTCTGGCCGGGGCTGCCTGCGACATCGCCGCCAACACGATGCGGATGCTTCTACCCTCCTCTACCTGGATAGACCGGGTCGCCCGGCTGGCTTTGTCCCGCTTGCGGTGAGGTGGACGGGCAACCAGGTAGAGGAGGGGTAGAA
>JANQFM010000826.1 GCA_028277865.1 Acidobacteriota bacterium | reverse complement strand
CAACATCGTCGAGGAAATGGTCAACCTGATCGTCAGCCAGAGAACCTATGAATCCAACTCCAGGGTCTTGCGCACCGCCGATCAGATGTTCCAGGAACTTAACAACTTGAACCGGTAAAAAGGTTTCGCGCAAAGAGAAAACCAACCCATGTGGAACACGGAACACGGAACACGGAACAGGGAAGAAGGGAAGGAGCCGGATTCTTTGGCTATTTGGCTCATTTCCCTGTTCCGGCCGACCTTTGCGCCTTTGCGTCTTGGCCTGAAATCCTTTCTCCTTCTGCTTGCCATGTGCCATAGCCTCCAGGCCCAGGCCATCCGTATCAGCGGCCCTGTCGAGGTGGTTTCCGAAGAGGTCACCTTAGGCGACATCGCCCGCATCGAGCCGCATTCCGATCGGCTGGCCGAGATTCCCCTGGGGCAGGCGCCTTATGCCGGCCATTACCGCTGGATTTCGCGCAGCGAGGTCGAAGAGGCTCTTCGCAAATGGGGAGGAGGATCCAAGCTGCGCCTGCTGATGGAAGACAAGCTGCTGGTGCGCCGTCAAAGCCAGCGGGTGACGGCTGCTCAACTGGAGGAGGCCGTCCGAAGGCATTTCGAGGAGCACCAATCCGGCGGCGTCTTTACCGTAGAGCGCATCGAGGCTCCCTCCGGGCTGGTCGTTCCCAGCGGCTTTTTGGAGATCGAAATCGTGGCGCCCGCCAACCTGGGCCTGCTCAGCAATGTCAGCCTCAAGGCCAATTTGATGCTGGACGGACGCCTGCAGCGCAGCGTCTGGGTCCGAACCGCCCTGTCGGCACATCAGTCTGTAGTGGTGGCGGCGAGGGACTTGCCCCGGGGACATCGCATCCAATCTCAGGACGTCCAGCTTGCCCAGCTTCGACTAAAGCGCCTGGGAAGCTATTTCAGCCAAGCAGAAGCGGTTATCGGCACCGTGCTGGGGCGCAGCCTGAGCGCCCGGCAGCCGATTCCCGCCCAATTCGTCAAACGCCCCCTGGCCGTCAAGCGGGGCGATTTCGTCACCCTGATGGCGCGAGGCGCCTCCTTTGTCGTCAGCACCACCGGAAAAGCCAAGGGCAGCGGAGCCGTGGGTGATCGGATTGCCGTCGAAAACCTCAACAGCAAGAAAGTAGTCCGTGCCGTCATTACCGCGGACAAGCAGGTCGAAGTCCACCTGCCCGGCCAAAATGGAGTTGAGCAATGAAAGAGGCGAATCGCCGCTCTGAGGAACGAGCAAGACTGATACGATGGCACCCTACCCGAGTAAAAGCTCGGGGAGGCCGAAGACCGAAGTCCGAAGTCCGGCCGAGGCGGACTCAGACAGAATCCAGCGGGTGTTTGAGCGCGTTTCACAGGAACTCCCTCTACCGGTTTCTGGTTTCCGGCCTCCGGTTTCCCCTCGGCTTTATCCTTGCAGCCGGTGCCATCTTCGCCCTGGGCTGCGGTGAAGCGGCCAAAAAGCCGGGTCCGGTACGCAGCAGCCTCAACCAATACGTCGAGCAGGCCCGTGCAATAGGTGCGGAAGACCGTCAGGCGGAGGGCTCGCTGTGGATCGACACCGGCAACCGCTCCGACCCCTTTCGCGACCTGAAGGCCTACCGGGTGGGCGACATCGTCACAATCGCCGTGCGCGAGTCGACCAGCGCCGTCAGCCAAGCCACTACCGACAGCACCAAGACCGCCGACTTCAGCTCAGGCGCGACCGGCCTCTTTGGGCTGGAAAAGGGCATCAGCGAGCTCTCCGGCTTGGTGGACGCCAGCCGCGATTCCGAATTTCAGGGCGAGGCCCGCACCACCCGCAGCAACGTCCTCACCACCAGCGTCACTGCCCGGGTGGTGGAGGCCTTTCCCAACGGCAACCTGTTGCTGGAGGGCAACCGCGAAGTGCTCATCAACGGCGAACGCCAGATCGTCACCGTGCGGGGTGTCATCCGACCTTCGGACATTTCACCGACCAACGTCGTCGCCTCCACCAGCTTGGCCGAAATGGAGATCCAGGTCGAAGGCCGAGGGATCGTCAGCCGAGCCCAGAAGCCCGGGATTCTTTACAAGATCTTGTCGGGATTTTGGCCTTTTTAAGGCGAGGCTGTGAGGCTGTGGGGTAGGAAGGCAAAGGCAATCTGATCAGGATATCGGAATGAGCAAAAAGAACAGAGCATCAAGGTTGAAAGACATAAGAGTGAGAAGTCTTTCCCAGCCCTTACAGCCTGTACTGTTCGCCATTCTCCTTTGCAGTTCGTTCCTGCATGCCGCCGATTCGCGTATCAAGGACGTTGCCTCCTTTCAAGGGGTGCGGGGCAACCTGCTCATGGGACAAGGGCTGGTTGTCGGGCTGGACGGGACAGGGGACAGTCGCCAAACCTTCTTCACAACCCAAATGCTGGCCAATCTGCTCGATCGCGAGGGCATTCAGGTCCCGGCCCGCAATCTGCAGGTCTCCAACGTGGCTGCCGTCACCATCACCGCCACCTTGCCGGCCTTTGCCCGCGCCGGATCCACCATCGACGTCACCGTCTCGTCGCTGGGCGATTCTGACAGCCTGCAGGGCGGCGTCCTGCTCATGACGCCCCTCAGGGCCGCCAACGGACAGACCTACGCCGTAGCTCAAGGCGCTGTCTCCATCGGAGGATTCGCCGTCGAGACAGGCACCTCCTCCATCCACCGGAATCAGCCCACCGTGGGAAGAATCCCCAACGGCGCCGTGGTGGAGCGCGAGGTGGGCTTTTCCCTGCAGGGACGCAACTTCCTGGATCTGGTCCTTTTCGAGGACGACTTTTCAACCGCCCGCCGGGTGGCTGAGGCCGTCAACGCCAAGACCAGCTCAGGATTGGCCCAGCCTGTGGACAGCCGTACCGTCCGGGTCATCGTCCCCGACGCCTACCGGCCCAACATCGTCGAGTTCATCAGCCTGATCGAAAACGAGACCATTGAAGTCGATCAGCGGGCCAGGGTGGTCATGAACGAAAAGACGGGTACGATCATCTTCGGGCGCCAGGTGCGGATTTCCGAAGTGACCATCGTGCACGGCTCGCTGACCGTCGAAGTGG
>JANQFM010000811.1 GCA_028277865.1 Acidobacteriota bacterium | reverse complement strand
CTGAGGGGCGTCCGCGAGTCGGCTGACCCAATAGTCCAGTTCCGATTGCATCTGCTGTCCCTGACGCTGCCAAGCCGCAAAGTCGCCGAACTGGATGGGAAGCGGGGGAAGGCTTGAGGCTGGAGGCTTGAGGCTGGAGGGCCCAGAGCCGGAAAGGGAGTCGGAAGCAGAGGGCAGTTCGCGCAGTTCGCGGGCAACTGATCCCTCTGATTCCTTTTCCTCCTGACTCCTGACTCCTGACTCCTGACTCCTTCTTTCCGGACTGACAGACGACTGACAACTGACAACTGTGTAGAGTGCCGCCAGCTCTTCGAAAAACACTCCCAGCGACCATCCGTCGCAAGTCAGATGGTGCATCACCACCACCAGACCGTGGTCACGGGCCGCTATTCGCAGCAGGACTGTTCGCCAGGGAGGTTCCAGCACAGGTGCGAACGGTCTGGCGGAGAGGTGCTCCGCCAGCCGCGAGACCTCGGATTCGCGGATCGGATCAGCAAGCGCTTCCAGGTCCACCACCGGTAAAGCTCGGGGAGCAAAGGGGATCACTTGCTGGACAGGTGTACCGGATATGGCAGGGAAAGTAGTGCGCAAGATGTTGTGACGCCGTGCCACACCGTCCAGGCAGGCGGCCAGTGCCGACACTTGCAAGGGACCGCAAAGCCGATAGGCCCGGGGAACGTTGTAAGCAGCGCTGCCGGGCTGAAGCTGGTGCAGGAACCAAAAGCGCTGCTGGCTGTAGGAGAGCGGCGCCGGCCCGGAGGTATGCCTGGGAATCGCCTGAGCAGCCGATTTTCCAGCCTGTCCGCTGCGCCACTTTTCGAGCAGCCGCAGCTTGGTCTCCGAAAGCTGAGCCCGCCGCTGCCCTACGCTAGCTTGCATGCTTTTAGCCACTCAGATCTGAGCCACAGAGTCACAGAGTACACAGAGAAGAATCAGAAAAGCTCTGTGTCCTCCGTGTCTCTGTGGCTATACTCACAGGCTGCCCTGCAGCTCCTCTTCCGGCATGCTTTCCACTGCGTCCAGCAGCAACTCGTCGATCCCCTCAGCCAGTTCCGCAATGGTGGGACGTTCGAAGATGGTGCGCAATGGGATCTCGATCGGGAATACTTCCTGCAAGTCGAGCAGCACGCGGGTGGCCAACAGGGAATCCCCCCCCAACTGGAAAAAGTCGTCGAAAATGCCGAACTCCTGCCCTGCGAGCCGCTCTGCCCAGCACTTCATCACAGCCTCTTCCACCGGATTGCGGGGTTCTGCCGAAGTATCCTGTTCGCCGGTTGCCGCCTGATCCGGCGAAGGCAAGGCCGCACGGTCCACTTTGCCGTTGGGGTTCAGCGGCAGCGCCTCCAAGGTGATGAATGTGGCGGGGATCATGTACTGGGGCAGCTTGGTTGCCAGGAAACGGCGCAGTTCGGGGAGGGGAGAAACCGCAGAGGACGCAGAGGGTGGACGCGCAGAACGCTGAGAAGATCTTCTCTCCGGACTCTGCGCTCTGCCTGCACGCTCTGTGCGGTTTTCCCCCTCTCCCTCTCCTCTGGGCACCACGTAGCCGACCAGCCTCTTGTGCCCCCGCAACTCTCCAACCGCCTCAACCACACCAGCCTGCACATCCGGATGGGAACGCAGTGCCGCCTCGACTTCGCCCAGTTCGATGCGCATGCCCTGCACCTTGACCTGGGTGTCCTCGCGGCCCAGGAATTCGATGTTTCCGTCGGGCAAAAAGCGTCCCAGGTCTCCGGTGCGATAAAGCCTTTGGCCGCTGACGGGATGGTGGACGAAGGCGGCATCCGTCTTTTGCGGATCCCGCCAGTATCCCCGCGCCAGCCCTTTGTCGGCGATATACAGCTCTCCCGGAACCCAGCAGGGACGCGGCTGGAACTGCCTGTCCAGGACGTAAAAGCGCTGGTTGGCCATGGGACGGCCGTAGGGGATGCTTTTCCATTTGGGATCGACCTCGCCGATGGGATAGAGGATCGACCAGATCGAAGCCTCGGTAGCGCCGCCCCCGCTGATCACCTGGACTTCGGGGTTCAAGCCTTGCAGGCGCCGGGGAAGGGTGGGCGGGATCCAGTCGCCGCTCATCAGGCAAAGCCGCAAGGGCTGCAGAGCGGCCCCGCGGCCGGCCTCGGCCTGTTCGACCAGCATCTCGACCAAGGCCGGGACCGAGTTCCAGAAAGTGATTTGATGCTCTTGGATCCAATCCAGCCAGCGGGCCGGTTCGCGCAGGCTGTCGGGGTCGGGCACCACCAAGGCGCCTCCCGCGGCCAGCAGCCCGAAGATGTCGTAGACCGACAGGTCGAAGTTCAGCGCTGACACGCCCAAGATTCGGTCTTGAGGGCCGATCTCAAAGCGTTGGTTGATGTCGGCAATGGTGTTGAGCGCTGCGCTGTGCTCGATCATCACTCCCTTGGGATGGCCGGTGGAACCGGAAGTGAAGATGACGTAGGCCAGATCGTCCGGCTTCTGGCAGGGTGTGGGAGGTTCGGAGGGCCACTCGGTCGGATCGAAGGTGTCGACCGAGATGCGCTGCACACTCTCGGGCCACTCCAGCCGGGATTCGAGCCAGGATTGAGTCAACACGATCGTGGCTTGGCCTTCCATCAGAAGGTAGCAGAGTCGTTCGTGGGGCAAGTTGGCGTCGATGGGCAAGTAGGCGGCGCCGGACTGCAGGATTCCCAGCACGGCCGGAACCTGCTCCCAGCCGTGCTCCATGACCACCGCCACCAGGGTGTCGGGACGCACTTTCAAGGCGCGCAGGCAGTGGCCCAGGCCCGAGGAAAGCTGCGCCAGCTGACGATAGCTCAGGGTTCGCTGCCTCGAAATCACAGCCGGTTGGTCGGGCCGTCGGCGGGCCTGATCGAGAATGGGCTGGTGGAGCAGCCCTTGGGCCTCAGGCGCTTCAGTGGCGTTGGAGAGTTCCTGAAGCTCCAAATCCTCAAACGGGATCAGGACGAAATTCTCCTGCTGCCAGGCTTCCTCGTCTTCGGACAGCATGTCCAGCAGCTGTTGGTAGGCTTGCATCATGGCGTCGAGCATGCCTTCCGGGAACAGCTCCTCCACCCCATCCCAGTTCCAGACCAGCATGCCGTCGCTGCTCTCTCCCACTTGGTGATCCAGCCACACTTGAGGGGTCTGGCTGATGCTGTAGGCTTCTTGCCCCGGCAGGCCGAAGACCGTATTGCCGCGCCGCCGGCCGCTGCCCATGTTGAGGGCGCTGGTGAAGACTACCGGCAGCAAGGCGGCGGAGACGCCCCCTCGCCGATGAGCGGCCAGTTCGCGCACGACCCGGACCCCGGAGACGTGCCGGTGGTCCAGGTCGCTCCAGAGCTGTTTCTGAAGGCGTCGGGCCAGTTCCTCGAAGGTTCCCGGTGCCCTGAAGTCGACTTCCAGGGGGATCAGGGAAGTGAAATCGCCCACGATCTCGTCCACCTGGGGATGGCTGGGAAGGCGGTTGTTGAGGGTCAGGTTGAGCGTGAAGTGAGGCTTCTTGCTCCAGGCGGCCAGCACCAACGAGAAGATGGTCATCAACAGGCCGGGCTGGCTGACTCCGATGCGTGCGGCACGCCGCTTGAGGCACTGCCACTTTTCCGCTTCCAAAATTCCCCTGCGCCTTTGAAATCGCGGGGCGGAAAGGCCGGGCTGGAGTACAGGCAGCTCAGGTCCGGACGGCAGGCTGTCGAGGCGGCTGCGCCAGTACTGCAATGCCTTGAGGTAGAGCGGACGGCGGCGCAGTTCCTGCTCGGCCATCACGTAATCGCGGAAGCTGACTTCCAGCTCCGTCAGCGAAGCTTCGGGATCCTCGTAGAGAAGGCCCAGGTCGCGTCGCAGGATGAGAAAGCTGCGCACGTCGGCGATCAGCATGTCAATGCTCAGGTAAAAGCGGCAGCGCTTTCCGTCCGGCCAGCGGGCCAGGCAAAGCTCGAAAAGAGGCCAGCGGTCGCTGGGCAAGACTTGGTGTGACATTCGCTGGCGCAGGGCGTCCAACTGAACATGGCGCTGGTCCGCATCCTGGCTGAGCTGAGTCATTTCGATTTCATAGTCAGGCACCTGCGGGAGGACATGCTGACGCCCGTCCGGCCCGACGACAGCCCGCAGCATGCCGTGCATCTTGACCAGCCTCTGCCAGGCGCGCTGCAGCCGGACGACGTCGAGTTCGTGGCTGTCGATTTCCAGGTAGTAGTGGGTGCCGACCTCGCCCAGATCGAATGCGCCGCTGCGGCCGATCCAGTAGGCCTGCTGAACATCGGTGAGCGGAAAAGGCTCGTGCTGGGAATCCGGGTCGTGGACGATTGCAGGCAGCTCTGCGTCAACGGTCTCCGTCCGGGGACGGCTGGAGACCGCCTCGGCCAGCGCCGCCAAGGTGGGCGCTTCAGACAGAAGCCTGGTGGGCAGGTCGATATGCAGCCGACGGCTGATCTTGGCCGTCACCTGAGTGGCCAGCAGGCTGTGTCCTCCCAATTCGAGGAAAGAATCGTGAAGTCCGACTGGCGCGATTCCCAAAACCTCTTCCCAGATGCGGGCCAAGGCCTTCTCGGTGGGACTGCGGGGAGCTTCGAAGGGGATCTGGGTGAAGAGGCGGGCCAGGCTTCCACTTTCTCGCTGGGGAGCTTCCTTGGCCAACTGGCGACGCAAGTCGGGCAAGGAGACGCCGAAGTCGGCCGAGGCCTGAGAAGCCAGCACCGCCTGAGCTGCAACCGAAATCTCTTTTGCCGAGGCGTCCGCCAGGCGAAGCGTCGAGCAAGGGAAGCCCGCCTTGTGCGACAAGCGAAGCGCTTCGCCCTCGGCCCATCCGGGCAGTACAGATTCGTCCAACTGAAATGGGGCGCCCTCTCGACTGGTCCCAACCAGCACGAAAAGGCCGAAGTCCAGCTCAAAGAGCATGGCGGCCTGCGACAAAGCGGTCATTTCCCGCAGGGCGGTGTCGACGTCGCACTCTGTCTGCAAGTAAATGAATCCATGGAACTTGCCCAAGCCCTCCTCGGCGTGGTTGACAGCCTGTACGACCTGCTGGGGATGGCTGAGGTCCAGCTCGGCGTGGATCCAGCCTTCTTCCGATTCGACCTTGTCTGGTGTGTCGCAGTGCATCACCAGCAGTCGGGCGCCCTGGCCGGCCAATTCCAGGGCCAGCTGGCGGGCTGCTTCAAATCTGCTTGCCGCCAGGACGTAAAAGCCCTCCCGGCGAGGCTGAAAGGAGATCGAGTCCGCCGAGGCCGGGATTGCTTGAGGGGTGCGGACCCAGGTGCGGTCGGCGTGATAGGCCCATTCGGATCCCTGCCGCCCTCCCAACAAGTCCTGCAACAATCTTTCAGCCAACCTCTGCCGGGAGCGGGCTTCAATGGGCACAGGAAGGTCCGGATCCACAATCCGGCAGACAAGCCCGGGGACTTGCCGCCCCAACGCCAGTCCAACTGCGGCCAAAGCAGTGCTGGAGGGGACGGGTTCTTCATGGCCGGTGGGGCTGTAGGCGCCGTTGGTCACCACAGTCAGCCTAATGGGAGCCCTTTCACTCGAAAGGGCCGCCAGCGCTTCGGTCAGTCGGCTGAGATCCTCGACGACCGAAAGGCAAGCGGAAATATGCTCCGCAGACTGAAGGCCGGCCAGATAGAGCACCTCATCTGCAATTGAATTCTGTGCAGCCAAAGCATCACCCGCTTCAGCCAGGATGATCTGGTGTCTTTTTTGGCCAAGTTGCGAAGCCAGTTCCTCAGCCAGCCCCAGCTTGTCCGCTACGATCAGCCAGCGCCGGCGCTCGGCGCTGGACTGCGATGCAGCCGGAGGCGATTGCCTCCAAAGGCGGGTGGTGAGCCATCCGCCGGGCTGCACTGAGGGTGACGGGCTTGAGGGTTGTTGCTGGGATTCGATCCAATGTCGTCGGCGTTCGAACGGATAGGTGGGCAAGGGAATTCTCCGTCGCTTTTGGTTGCGGTAAAGGCCCTGAGGATCCATCTTGACGCCCGACACCCAAAGGCGCCCAAGGCTGCCCAAGGCCAGCTCCAATTCGTCCCGATCTTCTTTTGCTCCCGGCAATGAGGGAACCGCCACAGCCTGAGAGCCGCTTTGCTGCTGCTTCATCAGGGTCGTGAGGGTTGTTCCGGGACCGACTTCCAGAAAGGCAAAGCGGGAATCCGACAACAAAGCGGCAGCCCCCGGGGAGAAGCGCACTGGTTGTCGGATGTGCCTGACCCAGTAATCGGGATCCGTTGCCTCCTCGTCCCGGATCCAGTCGCCGGTCAGGTTGGAAAGGTAGGGGATCTGCGGCTTGCTGAGCGAAATCCTGCCGACCTGTTCGGCAAAGGCGGCCAGAATCGGATCCATCATGGCGGAGTGGAAGGCGTGCGAGACGTGTAGCCGTCGGCATTCCACTTGTCGGCCTGCCAGCTTTTCCTGCAAAGCTGATATCCCCTGCCGCCTACCCGAAACGACGCACAGCGATGGGGCATTGACCGCCGCCAGCCACAGATCTTTGCCCAGCATCGTAACAACCCGGCTTTCGGGCAGCGAGACGCTCAGCATGGCGCCGCCGGGCAGGCTTTGCATCAAGCGTCCGCGCAGGGCCACCAGGGCCAGGGCCGCTTCCAGGTCCATCACACCGGCCAGGCAGGCGGCTGTCAGTTCGCCCACACTGTGCCCGATCATGGCCTGGGGCCGGACTTCCCATTCCGACCAAAGCTGTGCCAGGGAATACTCGATGCTGAAGAGAAGCGGTTGAGCCAGGGCTGTTTGGTGGATTTGCTCAGATGCTTGGGCCAAGCCCGCAGGGATGCGGGCGCTCCCTTGGCGGTTGCCATAAAGGGCATCGAGCAGATCGAGGCCCGATTCACGGCGCAGGAAGTCGCAGCAACGGTCCAGGCTTTCCTGAAAGATGGGCTCTTGCCGGTAAAGCTGCCTGGCCATGCCCGGGTATTGGGCGCCCTGTCCCGGCAGCAGGAAGGCCACCGCACGCTCTTGTGACGCCTGAGCGCTCAGCACGCTCTGAGGATCCTGGCCGCTCAGTGCCGAAGCCGCCTCAGCTGCATTGCGGCAGGCCGTCACGCGGCGATGTTCAAAGTGCCTTCGTCCGGCCAAGAGCGTGTAAGCGGCGTCCGCAAAGTCGATCTCCGGATGCTCCTTCAAGTGCTCGGCCAGGTTTTTGGTGACCTGTTCCAGAGCCACTGCGCTCTTGGCCGAAAGGGCCAGCAGCTGCCAAGGCCGCGAGGGTGCCGCCGACTCTTGAGGAGGAGGCTCTTCGACAATCACGTGGGCATTGGTGCCTCCCACTCCCAGCGAACTGACCCCGGCTCGGCGCGGTGTTCCGTTGGTGTTCCAGTCTGAGAGTCTTGCATTGACGTAAAAGGGGCTGTTTTCGAAGTCGATCTCGGGATTGGGCCTTTCGAAATGGAGGCTGGGAGGGATCTGCCTGTGCTGCAGCGCCAAGACTGTCTTGATCAGCCCTGCCACTCCGGCGGCCGGGTCAAGGTGGCCGATGTTGGTCTTGATGGAACCCAGGGCGCAAAAGCCGGTTTTGGCCGTGTATTGCCGGAAGGCTTCGGTCAAGGCCTCGATCTCCACCGGATCGCCCATCAGGGTCCCCGTACCGTGGGCCTCGAGGTAAGTGACCGTTTCTGCGTCCACATCGGCCAGGCCCAGTGCGGTGGCGATGCATTCCGACTGGGCTTGGACGCTGGGCGCCGTAAAGCCGATCTTCTGGGAGCCGTCGTTGTTGACCGCCGAAGAGCGGATAAGGGCGCGGATGGTGTCGCCGTCGGCCAGGGCGTCCTCAAGGCGCTTCAAGACCACGATTCCCACGCCGTTGCCGCCGATGGTTCCGGCGGCCTTGGCGTCGAAAGCCCGGCAATGGCCGTCCGGCGAAGCGATTCCGCCTTCCCGGTAGAGGTAGCCCATGCGGTGAGGCACCAACACGCTCACCCCGCCGGCCAAGGCCACGTCGCTCTGGTAGGCCAGCAGGCTCTCGCAGGCCAGATGGACCGCCACCAAAGAAGTCGAGCAGGCCGTCTGGACCGAGATGCTGGGGCCTTTCAGGTTGAGCCGGTAGGAAGCCTGGGTGGTGAGGAAGTCCCGGTCGTTGAGAATGCGCATCTGCAGCCAGCCGAAGTCCTGCACCACCTGAGGGTTTTGGGCCAAATTGAAGAGCAGGTAGGTATTGAGCGTCTCGCCCCCGAACACCCCGATGGCGCCCGGATAGCTTTCCGGATCGCATCCTGCGTCCTCCAGGGCCGACCAAGCGCATTCCAAAAAGAGCCTGTCTTGCGGATCCAGCACAGCCGCCTCTCTGTTGCTGAATCCAAAAAAGGCGGCGTCAAAGCAGTCGTAATCCTCCAGGGTGCCGCGTGCCTTGACGAAGTTGGGATTGCTGAGCAGTTGCGGGTCGACTCCCGAGGCGAGCAGCTCTTCGTCGCTGAAAAAGCTGATCGATTCGACCCCGTCGCGAAGGTTGCGCCATAGCTGCTGCACGTCACGCGCCCCGGGAAAGCGCCCCGCCATCCCGACCACCGCAATCAGCTCCGGTTCGCGATTGCCCTGCCCTGTTTCCTTCACCTGGACTCTCTAGCGAAAAGCAACAGCCTCTGCCCAAGATAAATAGTATCGCCTCGATAGATATCTTAGCCAAATTTTATTAGAGGTTCAAGAAAATCCAGTGAG
>JANQFM010000758.1 GCA_028277865.1 Acidobacteriota bacterium | reverse complement strand
CATGCACGGCCTTGTTATCGGAGATTCCCTGGTTGAACGCATCCGGGTATTCCACCGGACAGTATTCCACACAGGTCGTACAGCCCGTGCATTTATCCTCGATGATATAGCGGGGTCTCTTTTTCAGGGTCACGTTGAAATCGCCCTGATCACCTTCGATCCCGGCGACTTCGGTAAATGTCAGAACCTCTATGTTTGGATGCCGGCCGACCTCGACCAGTTTCGGTGAAAGAATTCACATAGAGCAGTCATTGGTTGGAAAGGTCTTGTCGAGCTGGGCCATGTGGCCTATGTCGTCGAAGAAGGGGAGGGAAACCGCAGAGGACGCAGAGAGAAGAAGCAGAGAGGCGCAGAGAAGTCTTCTCCGCGAACTCTGCGTCTGGGCTCTGCGTCCTCTGCGGTTTCTCCCCCTCTCCCCTCTTTCCTTTCCAGCCGCCTCCCGGAGTACATGCTTCCCTCCGCTTTTGTGGTGCTCGACGAATTGCCCCTGACCCCCAACGGCAAACTGGACCGCAGCGCCTTGCCCGAACCGGAGGGAGCCGCACCGGAAGGCTTCGTGGCGCCGCGCAACCCTTTGCAGGCCCGTTTGGCCGGCATCTGGCAGGATGTCCTGGGGCTGGAGCGCGTCGGCATTGAGGACGACTTTTTCGCGCTGGGGGGCCATTCCCTGCTGGCCACCCGCATCATTTCGCAGATCCGCAAGGTATGGGATGTCGAGCTGCCTTTGCGGACCCTCTTTGAAGCGCCCTCGGTGGCTGGCCTGGCCAAACGGATCAAGCAGTCCGCCGCAGGCACCCGCATCCCGCCCATCCGGCCGGTCGATCGCGGCGGCGAGCTGCCCCTTTCTTTCGCTCAGCAGCGCCTCTGGTTCCTGGACCGCCTGACACCCGGCAACCCCTTCTACAACATCCCCGCCGCCTGGCGCCTTTGCGGTGACCTGGATGTGCCGGCCGTGCAGTCCGCATTGCAGCAGATCGTGCGCCGCCACGAAGTGCTGCGAACCAACTTCCCAGCCCGCGGGGGGCGTCCCGTCCAACTCATCCAGCCAGCCGATCGCCTTCCCCTGCCCATGGTTGACCTGGGCGGGCTGGCACCAGAGCGCCAGGACGAAGAATCCGACCGGTTGATCTCCCAGCAGGCAGCACGCCCCTTCGACCTTCCGCAAAGCAGCCTGCTGCGTGCCTGCCTGCTCCGCCAAAGCAGCTCCGAATGGGTACTGCTGGTCACCATGCACCACATCGTCTCAGACGGCTGGTCCATGGGAGTCTTCCTGCAGGAACTGTCCAGCCTCTACGAGAGTGCGGCTGGACGCGAACCAGGAGTCGAACGTCGGGCTCCGATTTCTGCCGGTTTCCGGTCTCCGGTCTCCGGTTTCCGCTCTCCCCTTCCGAACTGCCAACTGCCAACTGCCAACTGCCAACTTCCTTCTCTCCCCATCCAATACGCCGACTTTGCCGCCTGGCAACGGCGGTGGCTGCAAGGAGAAGTCCTTCAGGAGCAGCTCTCCGCTTGGAAGAGCCGTCTGCAAGGCGCTCCCGTTCTGGAATTGCCGACCGACCGTCCACGTTCCGCCTCGCCTTCCTTTCGAGGACAGCGGATTCCCTTCCAGTTGCCCAAGCGGCTCTCCGAAGGGCTCTCCGAGCTGAGCCGACGCCGGGGAGCGACCCTCTTCATGACCTTGCTGGCCGCCTTCCAGGCGCTGCTCTCGCGTTGGAGCGGCCAGGACGATTTGGTGGTCGGGACGCCTATCGCCAACCGCAACCATCCCGAAATCGAAGGGTTGATCGGATTCTTTGTCAACACCCTGGCCATGCGGGCAGACCTGTCCGGGGATCTCCCCTTTGACGATTTTCTGGCCCGCGTCTCCGAAACAGCCTTGCAGGCCTATGCTCACCAGGATCTGCCCTTCGAACGGCTGGTCGAAGAGTTGCAATTGGAGCGCGACTTGAGCCGCAATCCCCTCTTCCAGGTCATGTTCTCGCTGCAAAACGCGCCCCGTGCCTCCTTGCAGATGGCCGGCATCGAGGTCAAAGGGATCACGGCCGAGGTCCGATCGGCCCACTTCGACCTGGAACTCAGCCTGCTCGAAATCCCTCAGGGGTTGAAGGGTTCGCTGCGTTATGACGTCGACCTGTTCGACCGCTCGACAGCCCAGCGCCTTTTGGGGCATTGGCGCCGCCTCCTTCAGGCTGCGGCGGACGATCCGGCAGTACGGCTCTCACGCTTGGCGCTGCTCAGCCCGGCCGAACGCCATCAGGCGCTGTTGGAATGGAACGACAGCGCCGAATGCTTCCGCTGCGCCCCGCTTCACCGCCTGGTCGGGGATCAGTGCGCCCGCATTCCCGAGGCGGTTGCCGTGGTGTTTGCACAGGGCGAACCGTTTTGGAGCAGCCACCTCAGCTACGCATGGTTTCAGCATTGCGCAGGCCGCTTGGCCGGGCATTTGCGAGCCAAGGGCGTTTTCCCCGAGACGATTGTGGGGCTGTGCCTGGAGCGATCAGCGGAACTCGCTGTCGGCATCCTGGGTGTTTTGCAGGCAGGCGCCGCATTCCTGCCCCTGGATCCGGGCAACCCCGACCAGCGCCTGCAGTTCATGCTTGAAGACTCTGCCGCCCCGCTGCTGCTCACCAGCCGCTGCATGGCTTCGCGCTGCGCCTTGCTGCCCGCCCGGCTGCTGTTGCTGGAAGACCTGTTGGCATCGCCCGCCGACGGCAGCGGCCTTGCGTCCAAATCGGATTCCGCGGTCGAACGTGTCCATCCCCAGCACCCCGCATATCTCCTTTACACCTCCGGCACCACCGGAAGACCCAAGGGAGTGACTGTCCCCCACCAAGCCATCGTCAACCTCCTGCAGTGGATGGGTGGCCGATTCCCCTTGAGCCCCTCGGACCGGGTCTTGCAAAAGGCGTCCATCAGTTTCGATGTTTCAGTGCGGGAGTTCTTTACCCCCTGGCTGCAGGGAGCTGCGCTGGTGATGGCGCGTTGGCAGCAAGATCCCTCGCGGCTGATGCGGCTGGTGCAGGATCACGGCATCACCGTCTTACAGATGGTCCCCGCCTTGGCTCAGGTGGCCGTTCAGGAAGGGCTGTCCCGCTGCTCCAGCCTGCGCCTGCTCTTTTGCGGCGGCGAGACCTTGACGGTCGGGTTGCGCGACCGTCTGGCCGAAGCGGTACCCTGCGGATTCTTTAACTTCTACGGCCCCACCGAGGCCGCCATCAACTCCACTTGCACCGGCGCCCGCGGTTTTAAGAGGGGAGTGTCGGTCCCCATCGGACGACCCCTATCGAACGTCCGCGTCTACTTGCTGGGCCGGCACTTGCAACCAGTGCCGGTTGGCGCAGTCGGCGAAGTCAGCATTGCCGGACGGGGCTTGGCTCGGGGGTACCACCGCCGGGCAGGCGAAACGGCATCCAAGTTTGTCCCCGATCCCCTCGGCGGCCCAGCGGGCGGACGCCTTTACCGCAGCGGAGATCTGGGCCGCTGCCTTGCCGATGGCGTCATCGAGTTTCTGCGCCGCCTGGACCACCAGGTCAAGGTGCGGGGATTCCGTATCGAACTGGAGGAAATCGAGTCGGTCCTCAACCAGTACCCGATGGTTCGCCAATCGGCTTTGGCGGCTTGGCCCGACCCCTCCGGAAACAGCCGCCTGGCCGCTTATGTGGTCAGCGAAGATCAGGGATCCCTCACGCAAGGCGAACTTGCAGCTTATTTGGGCGAGGTGCTGCCCGCCTACATGGTTCCTTCCTTGATCGTCTTCCTGCAAGACCTGCCCTTCACCCCCAGTGGGAAGCTGGATCGCCGGGCGCTCCCTGAACCGGATTCAGCGATACGGCCGCAACAAGAGTTTGTGGCGCCTCGCGATCCCGTCGAAGCGCGTCTGGCCCGCATCTGGCGGGAAGTCCTGCAGGCCGATCGGGTGGGGGTGCGCGACAACTTCTTCGAGTTGGGAGGCCATTCGCTGCTGGCCACCCAGGTCGTCTCCAAGCTGCGCCATGCTTTCCAGATCGAACTGCCCCTGCGCGATCTGTTCGAGGCGCCTACCCTGGCCGCACTGGCCCGCCGCATCGAATCGGCCCAGCACAGGACACCGCCTCCGCCAATCCGTCCGGTTCCCCGTCACGGGCAGCTGCCGCTCTCCTACGCCCAGCAGCGCCTTTGGTTCCTGGACCGCCTGACTCCCGGCAGCTCCTTCTACAATGTGCCCGCAGCCTGGAAGCTGTCAGGCCCTCTGGACGTGTGGGCCCTCCAGTCCAGCCTGGACCAGATCGTCCGTCGCCATGAAATCCTGCGCACCCGCTTCCTCTCCCGCCGCGGGCAGCCGATACAGGTCATCGACCCTGCCAGCCCGCTGCTGCTGACAGAGGCTGACCTCTCCGCCCTGCCGACGAATCAGCGCCGCATCGAGTCCCGTCATATGAGGGGCCGGGAAGCCCGACGCCCCTTCGACTTGGCCCAAGGTCCGCTGGTACGGGCATCGCTGCTTCGCTTAAGCGGACAGGAGTCCATCCTGCTGCTCACCCTGCACCACATTATCAGCGATGGCTGGTCGACCGGTGTTCTGCTGCGTGAGTTGCAGGCGCTATACGAGGCCGGGGTCGGGGGGGATGCGGAGACGGGTTCCGGGTTTCGGGCTCCGGGTACCGGGCCAGATTCCAGAGGGGAAGAGGCTCGGCAGATGCAGAGGCCCGGATTCCGAATTCCGGATTCCGAATTCCCTGACCTGGAACCCGGCACCTGGAACCCGGAACCTCCCTCTCCCGCCCTCCCCCCGCTCCCGATCCAGTACTCCGACTTCGCCGTCTGGCAGCATCAGTGGCTTCAGGGGGAAGTGCTCCAAGAGCAGCTCGCCTACTGGAAAGATCGCCTGGAGGGCGTCTCCACACTGGACCTTCCGACCGACCGGTCCCGGCCCAACCTGCAGGCTTTCCACGGCGGCTACCTCTCCTTTCAGATTACGGAGGAGCTTTCCCAAGGCCTGCAGAGCCTGAGCCGGCGCCGTGGGACCACGCTCTTCATGACCCTGTTGGCCGCCTTTCAGACGCTGCTTCACCGCTTGAGCGGCCAGGATGACGTGGTGGTTGGAACACCCATCGCCAACCGCAACCACTCCGAAATTGAGGATCTGATCGGCTTTTTCGTCAACACCCTGGCCATGCGCAGCGACCTTTCCGGCAACCCGCGCTTTGACCATTTCCTGGAACAGGTGCGAGAAAACGCCCTGGAAGCCTATGCCCACCAGGACCTGCCCTTCGAGAAGCTGGTCGAACTCCTGCAGCCTGAGCGCGACCTGAGCCGCAACCCCATTTTCCAGGTCATGTTCGCCCTGCAGAACGCACCCCAGGAAGACCTTCGCATGGCTGGCTTGTCCGTCGAGCCGGCCAGCCGCGAGCTGCGTACCACCCGCTTTGACCTGGAATTGCATTTCCGGGAACGGCCCGGTCGACTGTCGGGCATCGTGGCCTATGACCGCGACTTGTTCGACCGAACCACCGTGCAGCGCCTGCTCAGTCACTTGAAGACGCTCTTGGAGAGCCTGGTGAGGGACTGCCGACAAGGGATCCGGCAGCTACCGATGCTGACGAATGCCGAACAGCACCAGCTGCTGCGGGAATGGGGCTGCACGGATGTCCTGGACGGCTTCCGGCCCGTGCAGCAAGGCTTCCGTATCCAGGCCGGACGGACCCCTCAGCGGATCGCCGCCGTGCATGAGGGGCATCACCTCAGCTACGGCGAGCTGTCCCGGCGCAGCCGCTCCCTGGCCGGCTGGCTGCGCAGCCGGGGCACGGGGCCGGATGCGCCGGTGGCCGTGCGCATGGGGCGCAGCCTGCAGATGCTGCAGGCCGTCTTGGGGACACTGACGGCGGGAGGCTGCTACGTCCCGATCGATCCGGCCTACCCGGAGGGGCGCCAGCGCCTGATGCTCGAGGACAGCGGGGCGCGCCTGCTGCTGGCCTCGGATCCCCAATGGTCCGGCTGCCCTGCGGGCGTCGAGCAGGTTGGCCTGTTCGATCGGTGGCCGGAATCCGGCTCCGTCGCCGGGACACCCACCCCGGTCGAGCCGGATCAGCTGGCCTACGTGCTCTACACCTCGGGCTCGACAGGCCGGCCCAAAGGCGTGGCGCTGGGCCACGGGGCGCTCTCGAACCTGATCGCCTGGCAGCTCCGCCTGCCCGGGCTGCGCACTCCGGCGCGGACCCTGCAGTTCGCCTCGCTGAGCTTCGATGTCTCTTTCCAGGAGCTGTTCTCAAGCTGGTGCTCGGGCGGGGCTGTCGTGATGGTGGACGAGGCGACGCGCCGGGATCCGCGGGCTCTGGCCCGCCTGATCCGCCGCCAGGGGATCCAGTGGCTGTTCATGCCCTTCGTGGCGCTGGAGCAGCTGGCGGCGACGGGAGGCCCGAAAGAGGGGTCCGGCCCGCTGGAACGGACCTTCGCGGCGGGCGAACAGCTGCGGCTGACCGAGGCTCTGCGCCGTTGGCTCGGCAGCCACCCGCAGTGCCGCCTGCACAACTTCTACGGCCCCACCGAAAGCCACGTGGTGACGGGCGAATCCCTGGGCCTGGCGGCGGACGGGGCGGCTACCTGGCCGGACCTCCCGCCCATCGGCCGCCCCATCTCCCGCACCTCGGCCTGCCTGCTGGACCGCCGGGGCCGGCCGGCGCCCCTGGGCGCCTCGGCCGAGCTGCTCATCGGCGGCGCCTGCCTGGCGCGGGGCTACCTGGGCCGCCCCGGGGCAACGGCGGAGCGCTTCGTG
>JANQFM010001034.1 GCA_028277865.1 Acidobacteriota bacterium | reverse complement strand
AGGGGGAAATAGGCCGCATCGCGGTGCAAGGGCAGCCGGCTGCCGTATTCGTAGAAAAGCGACTGGAAAGCGACGGAGGATTGCCCGAAAATCCGGTCTGTCCAGGCAAAGACTTGGGGGTGCAGGTAAAGCTGCTGCAGAGCTTTGCTGTGGGAGTGGGGATCGAGGACGCGGCACAGAGGGCGCCGGTCGCGCTTTTCGTCAGCATCGGCCATGGAAGTCATCTCGCCCGTATAGGCGTAGGCCAAGTCGATGGGACGCTCCTTCCAAATGCGGTCGATTTCCCGGAGCGCCTGAGCGATAAGGGACTGGCAGCCTTCCAAGCGGAAGCTCAAAAAACCCTGCCCGGCAAATTGGCGCAGTTTCCCAGCCTCGTCGCTATTTAACCGACTTTGCTCCAGCTCAGTCTCAATGCGTTGCAAAGCATCCGGCTGGTCCAGCCACAGTTCGCTTTTCAAACGCTTTTGATCGTCCAGGACACCCATCCGAGCCATCATACCTTAGCACTGCTGTCCGGAAATGTCGCCGCTATTTCCGCTCTGTCGGCAACTGCTTTCAGGCCGCCTGCATTGCCCGGACTTCCACCTGCAGGTCCGGATGCACCAGCACCATGTGGTTGACGGGGATCTTGTTCCAGCCGGGGTCGTCCTCGTTGAGGCGTTCCGATGAGACGATGACGGCGCCTGGGCCGGACTCGGCAGCGGGCCGCATGCGGCAAATCCCGTCTTGGCAGTAATAGCGGCCGCCGCTGTGACTGTAAAGGGTGTTGGCTTTTTCGGGATCCTGGCTGGTCCAGCGGGTCACAACGGCGCAAGTCCCGTCCGTGATGGCCAAGTTGAGCCTGCAGGGCTCCTCGATACCCACCCGGCGACGCAGTTCGTTGACCGAATTGATGGCGGCCTGCAACGCCTGCCGGATGGATTCAATTCCCCCTTCCGGTCCCCGGCCTTGACCATAGTGTTCGGCAAAAAGGGCAAAGATGTGCTCGGAATCGGTGGAGCCTTGAATCAGATCGTAGCTGTCATCGCTCAGCCTTTCCCGCAATCTGCGCTTGATGTGGCGAAACCCTCCTATTTCGCCGTTGTGCATGAAGGCAAAGCGCCCCCACACGAAGGGATGGCAGTTGAGCTGGATGACGGGCAGGCCGGGGGTGGCGGCCCGCACGTGAGCCAGCAGGCAATCGGTGCGGGTGACGCGGGCCAGATTGATCAGGTTGACGTCGCTCCAAGCCGGAGTCGTGGAGCGGAACAGCGCAGGCTCGGGACTCAGGTGCGGGACGTACCAGGCCAGCCCGAAACCGTCCCCGTTGAGCGGTTCCTCCCGCTCGTGGCTGTGATAGCTCTGGTGGATAATGGAGTTGTCCGGGTCGGTGATGAGGGAGCGGATGGGGATCTCTTTTCCCAGGTAAAGAGCAAAGCGGCACATGGTTTCCTCTTGTACGCGATCAGGAGCCTGGGTGCAATGGATTTCACGCAGAGTCGCAGAGACGCAGAGGAGGGGAAGGAGAGGAGGGGGGACTTGATCAGGATCCGTCCCTGTCTTCTCTTCCTCCTCTGCGCTCTCTGCGCCTCGGCGTGAAACCCCTCCGGTCGCACATTTGCCACACCCCGGCTCCTGACCCTAAAATGAAACCCTCATCATGGACGCTCCCTACACGCTTCAATTCGACACTTTCTGGAATTGGTTGATCACTCATCCCAACTGCATCATCCGAGGCGGCACGCCCGATGCCGTGCTCTATGACGACGAAGACCTGCATTGGCACTTCGCCAGCGAGTCCAACGGGATCCTGCTCGTCCAGTTGCTGCGGGGAAAGCGGCTCATGGCCGAAATGTTCGTGATGCCCGAACGGGTGACCTACGTCCAGGTCATGCCGGCCGAAAACGAGGAAGAACACACCTTTGAGTTGATCTACGAGTCCGAGTCCGAGCGCATTGCCGCCTACGTCTTCGTCCTGGCCCACGGGTACGAAGAGGAGTCGGACTTCACCCCGGGGAGGGTGCACTGAGTTGGCAGTTGGCAGTTGGCAGTTGGCAGTTGGCAGTTGGCAGTTGGCAGTTGGCAGTTGGCAGTTGGCAGCAAGA
>JANQFM010000694.1 GCA_028277865.1 Acidobacteriota bacterium | reverse complement strand
CGGGCCTTCTTCGCGACGCCTTGCCAGGACGGCCCTTGCGGCTCCTCGCGGCGACAACCCGTGAGAAATCCGGGTTAGCCCGTTTTAGGCACGAATTCTCCACCGCATTTTGCTAGAATCCCGCCATGCATCATCATTTCTTCCGAATCGCCGTGTTGCTGGCCTTTGTGTTTGCCTTGAGTCCGCTTCAGGCCCAGCAGGAGAGGATCGATCAGGCTGTCAAGCGGTTTTCCGAGGAGACCATCGCCCTGCGTCAGCAGATCCACCAATACCCGGAATTGGGCAATCGGGAAGTCAAGACTGCCCGCATGGTGGCCGATCATTTGCGCAAGCTGGGAATGGAGGTGACCACCGGAATTGCCCATACCGGGGTGGTGGCCATCCTCAAGGGTGCAAAGCCGGGCCCCGTGGTGGCGGTGCGCGCCGACATGGACGCCCTGCCGGTCACCGAAGACACTCCGTTCGCCTTCAAATCCACCGTGCGCACCACCTACTTGGGCAAGGAGGTGGGGGTGATGCATGCCTGCGGGCACGACGTTCACACCGCAGTTCAGTTGGGCGTGGCCTCGGTGCTGGCCTCCATGCGGGAAGAGCTGCCCGGCACAGTCAAATTCATTTTTCAGCCCGCCGAAGAGGGTCCGCCGCCGGGAGAGGAGGGTGGCGCCTCGCTGATGCTGGAGGAGGGCGTGCTGAACGATCCCCGTCCCAGCGCCATCTTCGGGCTGCACACCTTCTCGGACATGCAGGTTGGACAGGTGGGATACACCATCGGCGCCGCCTTCGCCGCCGTGGACCACTTCAAGATCGACATCCGGGGACGCCAGGCCCACGGGGCGGCGCCCCACAAGTCGCTCGACCCCGTGGTGATGGCGGCCCAGGTGGTCAACGCCTTCCAGACCATCCGATCGCGCAACCTGCCGCCCCTGGAGCCTAGCGTGGTTACGGTGGGGATCATCCGGGGCGGCGAGCGCTTCAACATCATTCCCGCCGAGGTTCATTTGGAGGGGACAGTGCGCACCTACAATCCCCAGGTCCGCGATGCGGTGGAGCAGCGAATGGAGGAGATCCTGGACGGGATCGTCGTGCGGGCCGGGGGCGGGTCTTTTCAATTGGACTATGAGAGGGGCTCTCCAGCCACCATCAATCAGCCCGAATTGAGCCGCCGGTCGGTCCCTTCGCTGATCGGGGCCCTGGGAAAGGAGAACGTCTTCGAGATCGAGCCCACCATGGGGGGCGAGGACTTCGCCGTCTTCGCCAACGACGTTCCGGGATTCTACTTTCGTCTGGGCATGGTCAAGCCGGGAACCCGATCGGGAGGGCACCACACGCCGACTTTTCAGGCCGATGACACTTCTGTGCCTGTGGGGATGCGGGTCATGTCGCGCCTGATCGTGGACTACCTGAACAAAGGGGCGGCAGAGGCGGGAGGGGAGTAGGAGAGGTTTACGCAGAGGCGCAAAGGCGCAGAGGAGGGGGAGGAGGATGATGAGGAGAAGGGATTTTCTGGAAAGGGCTGGAATGCTGGCTGGCTTGGGGGCTTTGCCCAGCGCTTGGGGGTGGGCGGGGGAGTTGGTGCAGGAGAGGTCGCCGGTTCCGTTTGTGGACGGGCTCTGCTTTATGCCCGCCGACCTTTCCGATTTGCCCCGTTCGGGGCTTTGCGCCTTCATCCTGGATGTCTCACAGGCCCAGAGGATAGACACCCAGGACGGCAGCATGCGTTTTTACCGCTCCTTCGAAGCCTGTTCCCGGTCGATTGTGGCCATGCGGCGGTTGCTGCGCAAGGAGCAGGGCCGGGGCGTCTTTCTGGCCAGCCGGGGCAGCCAGATCGTCGAAGCGTTCCAAACGGGAAAGACTGCCGTCTTCTTTCAATTCCAAGGCTGTGAGCCCCTGGGCGAGGACTTGTCGAGGCTGGACCTCTTTTACGAACTGGGCCTGAGGATTCAGCAGATCACCCACCACAACAACAATCCATTCGGCGGCGGTGCGCTGGAAAAGGATCCCATCGGGCTGACCAAGCTGGGATTTGAAGGTGTGGAACGCATGAACGAGTTGGGCATCGTCCCCGACATCAGCCATGCCTCGGATCCCACTTCGATGGATGTGATTCGAACCAGCAGCAAGCCGGTCATCCTTTCCCACGGCGGCGCCCGCGCCCTGGTGCGCAATGCCCGCTGCGCCCCGGACGAGGTGATCCGAGGCGTTGCCGACAGCGGCGGCGTGACAGGGATCTTCATGATGAGCTTTTGGCTCACCGAGGATCCCCAACCGAAGGTCGAGCACTGGATCCGCCAGGTCCGGCACGTCATCCAAATGGGCGGCATCGACAGCGTGGGCATCGCCAACGACTTCCCGATGGCGGGGCAGACGGAGCTGGCCAGTATCGGCAACGACAACGCCGAAGGGGTCAAAGGATACTTGCCCTGGTGGAATTCCATCGCCAAAGACGGCATCCTGGGCTTTGACCGATTGCCCCAGCACGTCGTCATTCCTCAACTCAACGACATCCGGCGCATGTTCACCATCCACCGGGCCTTGCAGCAAGCCGGGTTCAAAGCTGCAGAGATAGAAAAGGTCATGGGCGGAAACTGGATCCGGGTGCTCACGGATACGCTGGGATGAAGGTGCCGGGCCACCACAGGCTGGTCCGATTGGATTTCCTTGCGGCAGGTTTGAAAGACACATAGAGGCTGGCCAAGCATGATCGATTTGAAGTATTCGCTGGTGATCGAAGCAACCGAAGATCCGAACTACTTCGGCTTTTACTCGCCGACCCTTCAGGGATTCACCGGTATCGGAAATTCCATTGAAGACTGCCTCTACAAGGCAAAGTGGGGTATGGAGGAGCATCTTGGATTTTTGAAGGAGCGGAATCTGCCGGTCCCATCACCGGAGGCCGAACCGCGCGTCGTCATAGAGAATTGAAAATCGAGGAAATCTGGCCTCGATTCCCCGTTTACTAATCTTGCACACTGTCAGGCCTGCTTCTCAGCAGCAGCCATCCCCCGGCCAGCCCCGACAAAAGGGAACCGGTCAGGATTCCCACCTTGGCGAGTTGCTGCAGATCGGAGTCGACGAAGGCCAGGCTTCCCACGAAAAGGGACATGGTGAATCCGATTCCCGCCAGCAAGCCCACCGCGTGGATTTGCCGCCAGGTCACTTGGGAGGGCAAGTCGGCCAAGTTCAGCTTGACGGCCAGCCAGGAGAAGCCCAGGATTCCCACCTGCTTGCCCACGAAAAGCCCCAGGATGATTCCCAGGGTCACTCGGTCAGTAAAGGCTGCGAAGATGTCACCTTCCACAGCCACACCCGCATTGGCCAGGGCGAAGACCGGCAAAACCAAAAATGTGACCACGGGAAGCAAGGCGTGCTCCAACTGCTGCACAGGGGCGCCGGCCTTGTCGACCAGGCTGTTGATCTGCGCCAGGATGGCTTGCTGCTGGCCGGTCAGCAGCTTGCTGGCTTTGCCGTAGCTGCTCTTTTCGCGAAATGCCTCCAGCAGTCGGCCCATGCGTTCGATGAAGGCCCGGCAATCGACGCTTACGCGGGCCGGGATGGTCATGGCCAGCAGCACGGCGGCCAGGGTGGCGTGAACACCCGACTTGAGGAAGGCCAGCCAGACCAGCAGCCCGATGATGAAGTAGGCTGCCGGGCTGCGCATGCCCGCCCAGTTGGCCAGCAACGAGACGAGCAGCAGCAGGCCGCCTGCCAAGAGAGTCGCCAGAGCGATCCCCTGGCTGTAAAAAACCGCGATCACCAAAATTGCGCCGATGTCGTCGACGATGGCCAAAGCTGTGAGGAATACTTTCAAGGCCAGCGGCACGCGGGGACCCAAGAGCAGCAGCACGCCCAGAGAAAAGGCGATGTCGGTGGCCATGGGGATCCCCCATCCGCGCTCGCCCGGCCCATCAAGGTTGAGCGTAATGTAGACCAAGGCAGGCACGGCCATCCCGCCGAAGGCCGCCGCCACCGGCAGGCCGGCTTTGCGCAGCGTCGAAAGCTCTCCTTCCAGGATCTCCCTCTTGATCTCCAGTCCAACCACGAAGAAGAAAATGGCCATCAGCCCGTCGTTGATCCAGATCAGCAGGGGCTTGGAAAGAGCAAACTCCCCGACGGAAAAGGTGATTTTTGTGGCCAGGGTGGCGAAATAGACAGAGGCCCAGGGCGAATTGGCCCATACCAGAGCCACGACTGTGGTCGCCAGCAGGCAGACCGCACCGGCCACTTTGTTTTCGGCGAAGATCTGAAAGGGCCGTACCAGGCGTTCGATGGGTGTGGGTCGGTCGTTCGATTCCATGGCGGCACATTCTTGCCGTTCTGACCTGGCGGGGTCAAATGGGGAATCTGGGGGAGCCCGTTTGCTGCTTGCATTCCCTTTGGTCAGATACCGTAGAATATGGGGTGTGCGGTTTTATGGTTGGCTGTCTGGGAATACCTTGCGATATGGGCTGATAGCCTGGATGGCCTTCGGTTCGGTGGCTGCCCTGGCCCACTCGGCCGACAGCCGTCATTATCTTTACCTTTCCGACAAGCGCATCGTGACCGTCGAGCTGATCGACGCCCAAAGCGCCATTGTCAACTATTTCAACTTGGACGACAGCATCGTTTTCGTCCGGGCGCCTCACCTGGTTGTCCGGGATTCCCTGGGAACTACATACCGGGGCCACGTGATCCAGCTTGAGGATCCTCCCAACGTCAACGAGGTCTACACGGTCATCCGGATGGTCAAGCCGCGCACCTACGCGGGCCTCACCATCCTGGGCAACTTCGACTTCCAGGCGCCTCCCTCAGAGGCCTACCTGCGCCTTGGGGGGCGGTTCGTGCAGTTGGAGGCCTTAACTGGCGAGGAGTTCGAGGTGGTGGCTTCGCGAGTGGGGGATCTGGAGCTGACGGCCCAGAACACGGCCCTGATGATCCAGTTCGCCGGCTTCCGCAGCGGCCACGGAGAGCTTTTTTGGACCAGCGATGAAAAGGTCGCCGAGCTGGTTTCCCTTTTTCCGAAGCTCGACCTGCTGCCTCCCGTACTGATCTCCCAGCAGCGGCCCGGCCTTCCGGACGAATTCGAGAAACTCCCGGATCCGGTGATCGTCCAGCTGACCGCCTCGGTGGGCCGTTCGGGGAGCCTTTACCAGGTGAAGGTCAAAAAGGGGCTCAACCGCAAGCTGGACCAGATTGCCGTGGAATTCGTCCAGAACACCTGGAGGATGCTCCCCGCCATCGCCAAAGGCGAAGTCGTGGATGCGGACACCACCTTGAACGTCGTCTTTGAGCGTTAGTTAGTCCTTGCTGGGCCGCCAGGTTTGCCGTTTGCTGCGCCAGGTGTAGCGAGGCAACGCCTCAGACTGGCCGCAGAAGGACTTCGGGTTCCGGGTTCCGGGTTCCGGGTTTTCGGGATTCGGACTCTGGAATCCGGACCCTGGGACCTGGAGCCCGGAACCCGGAACCCCTGACCGCCGCCGGACCCCTCGCAGCCAAATTTGACTCAATCGTGAGGAATCCTGAAACCCTAGCGGGCTAGACGAACTCGACTTCGACCCGCTGGGGGATGATGCCGGCTTGGTGGCCGCGGTCCAGGTAGTGCTGTACGGAACGCCGCC
>JANQFM010000601.1 GCA_028277865.1 Acidobacteriota bacterium | reverse complement strand
GCCCCGATGCTGCTGGGCCAAAAGTCCGAGATAAGCATGGTTGGCCGCCTCGGAGTGCTGGGAGATCCCGAAAAGGCCGCAATGGTCGTGGAAGCGGTCTCGGTCCAGTTGGCAGTTGGCTGTTGGCTGTTGGCTGTTGGCAGACACAGAACGGGACTCTTCCTGATTCCTGACTCCTGATTGCTGACTCCTTCTGCTCAATGCTTCATCACCTCGGCCAGCTTGCTGTCCCAAGCTATGTAGAGATCCTGGATGGGAAGGTCCAGCAGGAGCCTCCCGTTGATCCGGCAGCGGAAACGATGTTCACAGACTTGGCCCAGGCGCGTTGCGGGCAGATTGCCGACGGCTTCCAGGAAGGCCTCTTCGTTTTCGGGGCGCAGCGAGATGACGGCTCGGGAAGGGGATTCGCTGAAAAGATAGTGATCAGGGCGAAGAGCGGTTTCGGCATCCAGCTCCAGCCCCAGGCGCCGGTCGAAGCAGCATTCGGCCAGGACGGTCAGCAGTCCGCCTTCGGAAAGGTCGTGGACCGATTCGGCCAATTGCTGTCCCAGCACCTGCAGCAAGGCTTCATGGAGGCGCTTTTCCATTTCGACATCCAGTTGGGGGCAAGGGCCGGCCAGCTGATTCAGGCGGTGTTCCAGGTAGACGGATGCGCCCAATTCGGCCCGGGTGCGGCCCAGCAAGTAGACGACGTCGCTGGGACGGCGGAAGTGGGATTGGCGCACTGTTGCCAGGTCGTCGATTTTGCCCACCACGCCCAGCACGGGGGTGGGGAAGATCCCCCGACCGTTGGTTTCGTTGTAGAAGCTGACATTGCCGCCCGTGATGGGGGTGGCAAAGGCCCGGCAGGCTTCGGCCATCCCTTCGACCGCCTCGACGAACTGCCACATGATGGAGGGGTTTTCGGGATTGCCGAAATTGAGGCAGTTGGTGGCCGCCAAAGGGCGCGCTCCCGAGCAGGTCAGGTTGCGGCAACCTTCAGCCACCGCCAGACGGGCGCCCATGCGGGGATCGATGCGGCAGTAGCGGGGATTACCGTCCAGGCTCATGGCCAGGCCCGATCGGGTTCCCTTGAGGCGAAGCACGGCAGCGTCGCTGCCCGGCAAGGTGACGGTGTTGGTACGCACCATGTGGTCGTACTGCCGATAGATCCAGCGGCGGCTGAACAGGTGCGGGGAAGCCATCAAATCCACCAGCAGCTGCCCGTAATCTTGAGGTTCACCGAGTTCCAGAGAGCGCCAATCGGGGATCTTCTTGCGGTCGGGCGGCTCCTGGAAGGGACGATGGTAGACCGGCGCGTCGTCGGTCAGAAAATGATTGGGGATCTCGGCCACTCGATGACTGTTTTGGTCCACTTGCAGTTTTTGCCCCCGGCAGACCTCCCCCACCACCACGGCTTCCAGATCCCACTTGCGAAAGATGGTAAGGACCTCTTCTTCACGCCCCTTTTCAACCACCAGCAGCATTCGTTCCTGGGACTCGGAGAGCATGACTTCGTAGGGCGTCATGCCGGGCTCCCGTTTGGGGACGCGGGCCAGGTCGATGCGGATCCCGGTGCCGCCCCGCGAGGCCATTTCGGTTGTGGAGCAGGTCAAGCCGGCTGCGCCCATGTCCTGAATTCCCACCACGGCGCCGCTTTGCATGGCTTCCAAACAGGCTTCCAGCAGCAGCTTTTCCATCAAGGGGTCGCCCACCTGCACGGTGGGGCGCTTGGCCTCGGAGTCCTGGCTGAACTCTTCCGAAGCCATGGTGGCGCCGTGGATGCCGTCCCGTCCTGTGGCGGCGCCCACGTAAAGCACCGGGTTTCCAGTCCCCGAGGCGTTGGCCCGGAAGATGCCGTCGCGGGGGGCGATTCCCAGGCAGAAGACGTTGACGATGGGATTGTGGCTGTAGCGGTCCTGAAAGACCGCTTCCCCGCCCACGGTGGGAATCCCCATGCAGTTTCCGTAGCCGGCGATCCCGGCTACCACGCCTTCCATGATGAGCTGGTTGCGCAGATTGTCGAGGCCGCCGAAATGCAGCGAGTTCATCAGGGCGATGGGGCGGGCGCCCATGGTGAAGATATCCCGGATAATGCCGCCCACGCCGGTGGCGGCGCCCTGGTAGGGTTCGATGAAGGAGGGGTGGTTGTGGGACTCTATCTTGAAGACGGCCGCCAAGCCGCCGCCCACGTCCAGCACGCCGGCATTTTCGCCCGGCCCCTCGA
>JANQFM010000574.1 GCA_028277865.1 Acidobacteriota bacterium | reverse complement strand
ATCGAACGCAAGCAACTGGACACCATCCTGGCAGAACAGAATTTCTCCAACAGCAACCGGGCCGATCCGTCCAGCGCAGCCCGCATCGGGAAGGTCTTGGGCATCGGCGCCATCATCACCGGCAGCGTGACCCAATTCGGAGTGGAGAAGAAAGGCTTCTCGCTGGGCGGGCTCGGTGTGGGCCGCGGAGGATTCGGGGCCGGCAAGGTCGGAACCCAAAAAGGAAAGGCCAAGGTCAGGCTCACCGCCCGCATTGTGGACGTCAACACAGCTGAAATCCTGGCCTCTGCCAAGGGCGAAGGCAAGTCGTCGCGAAGCGGGCTGATCTTGGGCGGCGCCGGCGGAGGCCGCGGCGGCTTCGGCGGAGGCGGGATTTCGATGACCAGCAGCGAGTTCCGCCAGACGATCCTGGGCGAAGCCACTGAAGCGGCGGTCACAGACCTGACTGCCAAGCTGATCCAGCACAGCGGCCGGGTCAAAGCCACCAAGGCGGTGGTTCGCGGGCTGGTGGCCGACGTGGCTGGGGCGACCCTGATACTCAACGTGGGAACGGGCGCCGGCGTCAAGGTGGGGGACGTGCTCACCATCGTCCGCGTCACCCGCACGGTCAAGGATCCTGCCACGGGAAAGGTGCTGCGCGAGATCACCTCGGAGGTCGGCAGGGTGCGAATCGATGAAGCCGACGAAGTCTCCTCTGTAGGGACGTTGACATCCGGCTCGGACATCAAGGTCGGCGACGTGGTCAAGAACTGAGCCCGCATTTCCACACCTTCCCAATCGTGAGGGAGGCCGGAGATCGGAGAGGGGAGCCGGCAGGGGATAGGGCTGACCAACGGGCCAAGCACCTGCCTGCCGAGGCCTCCCTCCCAATCTTCCTGCCGGTCTCCGGCCACCGGTTTCCGCTTTCCGGCTCTCACCTGACTCGATTGCTTGAAGCCTCCCGCATGCCGCCAGGGGTGCTGGACTCTGCTATGCTTGTGCCCAGAGAGGAGTGTTATGGAGGAAAACATCTTTGAGATGCCAAAATTCAAGGGCGCCAACGTCTCCCCGAAGGCAATCGCCACACTGATTGTCATCGGCCTGGGCTTACTGCTCTTGTTCAACAGTTTTTACCAAGTGGGGCCGGAAGAGGTGGGGGTCGTGCTCCGCTTCGGGCAGTACAATCGGACCACCAGCCCCGGACTGAACTTCAAGATGCCCCTTGCGGAGGAGTACACCTTGGTTCCAGTGCAGCGCCAGCTCAAGCTGGAGTTCGGCTTTCGCACTGTCGAGGCCAATGTGCGTTCCCGCTTTGCGCGTCAGGAAGATGAGTCGATGATGCTGACCGGCGATCTTAACGTGGCAACTGTGGAGTGGATCGTCCAGTATCGCGTCTCGGATCCCTTTCAATACCTCTTCCGGGTGCGCGGCCTCACGGAGACCTTCCGTGCCATGACCGAGGCGGTCATGCGCAGAATTGTGGGTGACCGGACGGTGACCGAGGTGCTGACGGTGGGCCGCCAGGAAATCGAAGTGACGGTCAAGGAGCAGCTGCAGGAGTTGTGCAACCAATATGAGACCGGAATCACCGTCGACCAAGTGGTCCTGCAGGATGTCAATCCGCCCGATCCGGTCAAGCCCTCCTGGGATCAGGTCAACCAGGCCCAGCAGCAGAGGGACCGGATGATCAACGAAGCCCAGACCGAGTTCAACCAGGAGATTCCCCGCGCCCGCGGCGAGGCTCAACAGCAGGTCTTGCAGGCCGAGGGCTACAGGACCAACCGTGTCAACCGCTCTCAGGGCGATGCGGCCCGTTTTACGGCCCTGGCCGACGAGTACAGAAAGGCGCCCGAGGTCACACGGCAGCGGCTTTACCTGGAAACTGTGGAAAGGGTCATGCCCCGGATGGGCGGCAAGCTCTTGCTGGACAGCCAAGCCGAAGGCGTCCTGCCTTTGCTGCCTCTGGACGCCCTGGGCAAGATACAAAGGCTTCCCGCCGGCGGAAGCAGTGAGGGAGGAGGAAGCCAATGATTCCCAAGTGGATAATCCCTGCCGTGATCGCGCTGCTGGTGGTCCTGGTTCTTTTCGACGGCCTTTACATCGTCTACGAGACCGAGCAGGTGATCATCACCCAGTTCGGAGAGCCGGTCGGAGATCCGATCATGGAGGCCGGCCTGCACCTCAAGCTCCCCTTTGTCCAGATCGCCAACCGCTTCGACAAGCGCTTTTTGGAATGGGACGGGGATCCCAATCAGATCCCGACCCGCGACAAGCGATTCATCTGGGTGGACACCTACGCCCGCTGGCGCATCAGCGATCCGCTCAAGTTCTTTCAGCGGCTTCGCGACGAGATCGGCGCCCAGTCGCGGCTGGACGACATCCTGGACGGCGAGACCCGCAACGCCATCGCACGCCACGACTTGGTTGAAGTGGTGCGCAGCAGCAATCGGCCCCGCGAAGAGATCCTCATCGATACGGAAGGCGAAACAGGCATCCTGGAGGAGATCGAGACAGGGCGCGACCAGATTACCCGGGAGGTGTTGGAGGCCGCTTCGGTTCGGGCTCAGGATCTCGGGATCGAACTGCTGGACCTGCGCTTCAAGCGCATCAACTACGTGGAGGAGGTCCAGCAGGACGTGTTTGCCCGCATGATCGCCGAACGGCAGCGCATCGCGGCCCGATACCTGTCCGAGGGCGAAGGGGAGGCAGCCAGGATCCGGGGCGAAAAGGAGAAGGAATTGCAGCAGATCACGTCGGAGGCCTACCGGACGGCCCAGGAAATCCGGGGGCAAGGCGATGCCGAAGCCGCTCAGATCTACGCCCAGGCCTACAATCGCAGCCCCGCCTTTTACTCCTTCACCAAGAGCATGGAGCTGTACGAGAACACGGCCGGGCCCGACACATTTCTCATCATGACCACCGATGCCGAGTTTTTGAAGTACCTCAAGAACTCCAGAGCGCGCTAGGGTCGCCCCTCGACACTCAGGAACGAGCAAGCCACAGAGGCACAGAGGGCACAGAGAGAAGAAGAATCCTTCTCCTCCGTTCTGTGATCCCTCAGTGCCTCTGTGGCCATTTTTCCTCCAATGGCTTGGCGATTGTCTACCAATTGTAGGGCGGTGCGGATATAATAAAGGACTGGCAGTCATAATATTTGAGTGCGGCACTCATATTCCGTACCAGCCCCGCCAGACGGGGAAGACAAGAACCTGAGGATGCAGATTAAAATTGGAGAAGCTGCCAATTCGGCGCAGCCGCTGCGACACCGTCGGCCCAACTGGCTGAGGCGTGCGGCAAGAATTTGGAATTCAGTGGTGTCCGGTTGGCCTGCTCGGCGCTATCGAGTGCAAGCGAGGCCGACAAAGAGGGAGCCTTTCCCGAGTTGGACCGGCCGTCAGGCAACGATCGTACCGCCTGCCGGGCTGATCCGGGCCTGGTGGCTCACACAACGCTCAGAGAGCTGCTCTGAAAGATCCGCTGACCGTAAGGATCCACCACGTCAGCACCCAGCGCTGATCTCGATGGACGGCACCGAGGCAGGCAGATGTCGGCCCGTCCACATGCCTTGCGCAAAGGCCGTCAGGTTCAAAAGGGATCGGTCAGGCTGCAAGCTTCCGCCTCAATCCTTTGCGGACGAGTCGGGAAGGCCACACCCTGGCAAGAGCATATTCCTTCACGCCGTCCAGGCGCTTCTCCCCAATTACGAGGCCGCTCTAAAGCGCCGAAAACAGCGGACGGCCAGGCGACGCTTCCCGTCGCGGGCCGCCCGGGGCACATTGGCGCGCCCTTCCCCCGGCCTCTGCGAGAGGAGTTTCAATGCCCAAGGAACTGATTATCAGTTCGACCAGCCTGGAAAAGCGGCTTGCCATTCTGGAAGACGGCCAGGTCACCGAAGTTTTCATCGAGCGCACCAAGAACAAGGGGATTCTCGGCAATATCTGCAAGGGCAAGGTGACCAAGGTTTTGCCCGGCATGCAGGCCGCTTTTGTCGATATCGGACTGGAGCGCAATGCTTTTTTGTACGTCAGCGATTTCATCGAAGCGGACTACGAGGAGTACGAACGACGATTCGACAAGGAGGAAGGCGAGGCCGACCGCCTGATACGCGCCGGAGAGGCGCCGAGGGCGCCTAAGCAGGCCGGACCCCGTACGCACCCGCCAAGCGTCAGCCGGCGAAAACCTCCAGTGGGCCAGGAAGGCACGCCTGCAATCGCCCTTCAACGCCTCGATTCCATGGGCACCGACGGGCTCAGGCATCGCAATGGCACCGATTACGTGCTGCCTTCCACATTGCAGCCGGTCAATCCCCTCAGCCACCTCATTACAACCCGTCAGGCCCCATCGATGCAGCGGCCCGGTTCCGAAGGGGTCTTGCCCGCGCGGCTCGATCCTCGGATCCGGTTTTCGCCTCAAGTCATCGAAGCCATCCGCGCAACCCATGAAGAGGACGCCGAATCCGCTGTCGATGCTGCGGGCGAAGCCGCCGCACGACCGGCTGCGCCGCCCCTGAAGCAGGCGCGGGTCCGGTCGGGGACTCGGACGCGAACCAAGACGGCCCCTCGAAGCAGCCGCAGGAGAAGGCCGATTCCACGCGGGAATGCCCGCAACCAGATCGGTGATCTGCTCAAAGAGGGCCAGGAGGTCCTGGTTCAGGTTTCCAAGGAGCCGATCGGCAGAAAAGGCGCCCGCATCACCTCGCATGTCGCCCTGCCGGGCCGCTATATGGTCTTTATGCCCACAGTCGACCACATCGGCGTCTCGCGCCGCATCGTATCGGACAAAGAGCGCCAGCGCCTTCGCCGCGTCGTCCAGCAGCATCGCTCTACGAACGGCAGCCGAGGCGGCTTCATCGTCCGCACGGCGGGAGAGAACCGCCAAGAGGCGGATCTGGTGCAGGACATCGGCTACCTGACCCGTCTTTGGGACGACATCCGCTCGCGCTCTGACAAGGCTTCGGCGCCCTGCTTGATCCACTCCGAACCGGGTTTGATCGAACGCATCATTCGCGACCACGTCACGGACGACTACAGGATGATCCGCATCGACGATGAGGCCGAGTACACACGCATCGTCGAGTTCATCAGCCGCTTCAATCCGGCTCTGGTCAACCGGGTGAACCTGTACAACAAGCCCAAGCCCATCTTCGAAGAGTTCGCAGTGGCGCCCGAAATCGAAAAGGCGCTCAAGGAAAAGGTCTGGCTCAAGAGCGGAGGCCATATCGTCATCAACCAGACCGAAGCTTTGGTGGCCATTGACGTCAATACGGGCAAATTCGTGGGCTCGACCAATTCCCTGGAAGACACCATCACCCGTACCAACCTGGAAGCCCTGCAGGAGGTGGTGCGCCAGATCCGCCTGCGCGATCTGGGCGGGATCATCATCATCGACTTCATCGACATGGATGAGCGGCGCAACCGACAGAAGGTGATGGAGGCCCTCCAGAAGGAACTGGCCAAGGACAAGGCGCCTTCCAAGATCCTCCAGTTCAACGAATTCGGATTGGTGGCCATCACCCGCAAACGCGTCCGCCAGTCCTTGTCCAGGACTCTTTGCCAGCCCTGCACTCTCTGCGAAGGGACGGGCTTGACCAAGTCGGTGAGCACAATCTGCTACTCTATCCACCACGAAGTACGCAAGATGATGCGAACCTTCAAGAAAGGCCGCCAACTGGTGGTTCGCTGCCATCCCGAGGTGGGCAAGGCCTTGCGCGACGGCGAGGCCCAGGTGGTCAAGGAAATCGAGGAGATGACCAATAAGACCGTCAAAATCAAGCCCGATCCCCTGAAGCATATCGAGCACTTCGACCTGATCGAAAGCAAATGAAGCCAGAAGACCGCCCAATCGGGCCAGAATCCCTAAATTCTGCCTTTCGCAAATACGGTGACACATTCGGCAGGTTCGCAATCGAGTGGGCACGAGTCGGGAATCCGGTGACCGGAAACCGGCAGAAAAGGGACAGAGGGAAAATCGCGGCAGCCGTGTTTTCAAGAGGTTTTCGTACAGAGCCCTCTGCCGGATTCCGGTTTCCGGTGTACGGTCTCCTTGTCGATTCGAGGAGGGATTTTCGAGAACGACCACTAAGCAAAAATCGGCCGATTAGCCCATGAAAGAGCAGCAGCAAGAGACGGGATACTACTGGGGAAAGCTGGTCGAGCTGATGGACGTTCTGCGCAGCCCTCAAGGCTGCCCCTGGGACCGCGAGCAAACCCGCGAAACCCTCAAGCCGATGCTCATTGAAGAGGCTTACGAGGTGCTGGAAGCCCTGGACGGGGACGATCCCGAGGAACTGTGCGAGGAGTTGGGAGACCTGCTCTTCCAGGTGATCTTCCACAGTCGCATCTCCAAGGAACGGAGGGAATTCGACAGCGAAGACGTCTGCCGGCGCATCTACGAGAAGATGGTGGGCCGTCACCCTCACGTTTTCGGCCAGGCCTTCTTCGCCGATTCCCAGGAACTGCTCAAGAACTGGGAGGATTTGAAAGCCGCCGAAAAGGAGTCGGCGGGGCGCAAGAACGCCCGCCGCTCGCTGCTGGAAGGCATCCCCGACAAGCTGCCCGCCATCTACAAGGCCAACCAGATCTCGGCCAAAGCGGCCCGGGTCGGCTTTGACTGGCCGGAACTGGGCGGCATCCGGGACAAAATTCAGGAGGAGTTCCGGGAAGTGGAGGAGGCTGTGCAGTCGGGCGACAACAGGCGCATCCAGGAGGAGGTGGGCGACCTGCTCTTTGCGGCCTTGAACGTCTCGCGTTACCTGGAGATCGATCCCGAGACCGCCTTGAACCGTGCCAACCGCAAGTTCATCTGCCGCTTTCAGCGTATGGAAGAGCATTTCGAGGCACGCCAGCGCTCGCTCAAGGATGTTCCCCCGGAAGAGATGCAGGCCGTTTGGCAGCAATTCAAGCACCAGGAAGAAAGGTAGAGGTCTATTTTGTGTGTTGCTGTCGGATGGATGGAACACGGAACAGGAAGCACGGAACAAGGAAGAGGGCCGGAAGGCCGAAGATCTCTGTATTTTCCCTTTCTTCCCTGTTCCGTGTTCCATGTTCCCTGTTCCAATAGCAATGGGCGACACGGAAACTAGACCACCACCGGAGGAAAGGCCAACCATGAGCCAACGTGATGAAGAAGATCCGGGCATGGGCTTCAAGGTCACCGACCGACGCCTCTTCGACGAACGCGGCGAGTTGCGCGAGGAGGCCTTGCGCCCGGCGCCGCAGCCGCGGCCTGAGAGCACGCCCCAGCCTGATCCTCCTGCTGACAGGCAAGCGCCGCCGCTGTCCGATGTCCCCGAAGGTTTTCCCTCAGGTTCCGGCCAGGGAGTCGAGTTTTCCTCCTTCCTCATGTCATTGGCCACTTCGGCCCTTGTGGCATTGGGCGAGATTCCCGACCCGGAGACGGGGCGCATGTTCAAGCATCTGGGAGCTGCCCGCGAGACGATTGAGATCCTGGGGATGCTGGAGGAAAAGACTCGGGGCAACCTGACTGCGGATGAAAGCCGCATGCTGCGGGAAATCCTCTACGACCTGCGCATGAAGTACGTCAGTTTGGCCAAAGCGGCGGGGCGTTGATGCGGATCATCTTCCTCGGAACCGGCACTTCGCGGGGCGTCCCTGTCATCGGCTGCCGCTGCGATGTCTGCAATTCGGACGATCCCCGCAACAAGCGTCTACGTTCTTCGATTCTGCTGGAAAGCGACGTCAGAGTGGTCATCGACACCTCTGCCGACTTTCGGCAGCAGATGCTGCGCCTGGGGGTGCGCCATCTGGATGCGGCAGTCTTTACTCACGCCCACGTCGACCACATCATGGGACTGGACGACGTCTATCCCTTCAACATCTGGAACGGGCGCGACTTCCCCATCTACGCCTCCGCTGAGACGATGGGGGAGATCGAGGTCACTTTTCGGCATCTCTTCGCCAAGGAACGTTACCCGGGCATTCCGGTCATCCGGAAAAACACCATCGAGGGGCCCTTTCGGATCGGCGACTTGGACTTCGAGCCCATCGAAGTCTTTCATGGGCGCCTGGCTGTGCTGGGATTCAGAATCGGCAGCTTCGCCTACGTCACCGACGTCAGCCACATCCCTTCAGCCAGCATGGAGAAGCTG
>JANQFM010000568.1 GCA_028277865.1 Acidobacteriota bacterium | reverse complement strand
CGGTCCCCGCTCCCCTATAATGTCCTTCGTGAGCACAGATCTTTCCTATTCCGGCATCGCATACGGGCAAGCGCTTCGGCAGCAGATTCCTTTTGAGCTGGTCAGCCCTTTCAAGCCCAGCCTGGACCAGGCACGAGCCATCCAAGAATTGGTCGAAGGGGTGCGGCGCAAACAAGAGCATCAGGTCCTTCTCGGCGTCACCGGCTCGGGCAAGACCTTCACCATGGCCAAGGTGGTGGAAGCGCTGGACCGCCCCACCCTGGTGCTGAGCCATAACAAGACCCTGGCGGCACAACTGTATCAGGAGTTCAAGAAGTTCTTCCCCCACAATGCCGTCGAGTATTTCGTCAGCTACTACGACTACTACCAGCCCGAAGCCTATATCGCCTCGACCGACACCTACATCGAAAAGGAATCGCTCATCAACGACGACATCGAGCGCATGCGCCACTCGGCCACCCGCTCCCTTTTCGAACGCCGCGACTGCCTGATCGTAGCCAGCGTGAGCTGCATCTACGGCCTGGGATCGCCCGAAGCCTACTACGGAATGCTGCTCATGCTGCGCCAAGGGGACCGCATCGACCGGCGCGAGGTGCTGCGCAAGCTGGTGGAGATCCAGTACAACCGCAACGACTATGACCTGGTGCGCGGCTCTTTCCGGGTGCGGGGAGACGTCATCGAAGTGGTGCCCTCCTACGAGGACTACGCCATCCGGGTGGAGCTCTTCGGAGACGAGATCGAGGCGCTGCACCAATTCGACCCTCTGACCGGCGAGATGATCCAGCAGCACGAGAGGGTGCCCATCTATCCCAATTCCCACTATGTGATGCCCAAGGAACGCTGGGAAATCGCAGTGGAAAGCATCAAGGAGGAATTGGAGGAATTCCGCACTCAGCTGGAAGAGGAAGACCGTCTGGTGGAAGCCCAAAGGGTACATCAGCGCACCATGTTTGATCTGGAGATGATCAAGACGGTGGGCTATTGCCGGGGCATCGAGAACTATTCGCGGCACCTGACAGGGCGCGCTGCGGGAGAGCCTCCGCCCACATTGATGGACTATCTGCCCGGCGATTCGCTGCTCTTCATCGACGAAAGCCACGTCACCGTCCCCCAGGTGAGGGGGATGTACCACGGCGACCGCTCGCGCAAGCTCAACTTGGTTCAGTACGGCTTCCGTCTGCCTTCAGCCTTGGACAACCGGCCGCTGAACTTCGAGGAGTTTGCAGAGCGCGCCCCTCAGACGATGTATGTCTCGGCCACTCCGGCGCCCTATGAGCTGGAGCAGACGGGAGGCGAGATTGTGGAGCAGATCGTCCGTCCCACCGGGCTGATGGACCCTCAGATCGAAGTGCGTCCGGTGCGGGGGCAGATCGACGACCTGCTGGAGGAGATCCGGCGACGGTCCGAACGCAAGGAAAGGGTATTGGTCACCACCCTGACCAAGCGCATGGCCGAGGAGCTGACCGAGTACTACACCGAGGTGGGGGTGGCTGTGCAATACCTGCACTCGGAAGTCGATACCTTGGACCGGGTCAAGATCTTGCGCGATCTGCGCCTGGGGCGCTTTGACGTGCTGGTGGGCGTCAACCTGCTGCGCGAAGGGCTGGACTTGCCCGAAGTCTCCCTGGTGGCCGTACTGGATGCCGACAAGGAAGGCTACCTGCGCAGCGCCACATCGCTCATCCAGACCTCGGGGCGTGCAGCCCGCAACCTGAACGGCTTCGTCATCTTCTATGCCGACCGCATCACCAAGTCCATGCAAAAGGCCATCGACGAAACCCAGCGGCGACGTGAGATTCAAGAGATCTACAACCGCGAGCAAGGGATCACCCCCCAGAGCATCCTCAAGCCGGTGGACGCCGACCTTCTGGAAATGGCCGAGGCCGATTACTACACTATTCCGGCGGCTGCTGAGCAAGCCCGGCAATACACCTCCTACCAAGAGATCGAAGAGGCCATCCGGGAGCTGGAAGAGGAGATGAAGACGGCTGCCCAAGCCTTCGAGTTCGAGAAGGCGGCCGAGTTCCGGGATCGGATCAAGCAGTTGAAGGAGATCGAGCTGAAGTCATAAAAACGGAGACCGGAATCCGGAGACCGGAAACCGGCAGAGGGATCTCAATTCTGCCGGTCTCCGTTCTCCCTTGCGCCGGCTTGCTTCCAGAGGTGGAGGGCGGCGTAGGCGCGCCAGGGGCGCCATTGGCTGGCCAAGGCGGTCAGGGTTCGGGGGGTCGGGTTTTCGAGGGCACTGCTCTTGAGCAGGACCAGGTCCCCCGCCGGGAAAGCATCGGGGTGGCGCAGGCCGCGCATGGCGGCGTATTGGGCAGTCCATTCGCCGATGCCGTCCTGCTGCTTGAGCAGCTGCACGAATTCCTCATAGTCCATGCAGGGGTCAAGAAGGAGTCTTCCTTCAGCAACGGCCCGACTCAGCTTTTGGATCGCCTGAGCTCTCTTGCGGGGGATCCCGATGGACGAAACGTCCGCCTGAGCCAGAGCCTGGGGCGTTGGGAAGAGTCGGCTGAGCCGAGGATGGGGGGGGCCGTTTGATGACTCGCCAAAGGATTCGGCCAGCCGCCCGGACAACGTGCAGGCGGCAGCGACGCTCACCTGCTGGCCCAAGATGGCACGCACCACCAACTCATAAAGATCCCAACTGCCGGGCAGACGCATTCCGGGGAAGGCGCTGACGCTCTCCTTCAGCAGGGGGCTTTGAGCCAGTCGGCGCGCAATTTCCACCGGATCGGCGTCCAAGTCGAACTGCCCCCTCACCCTGGCGACAATCTTCAACAGCGCCTGGGGAGACGGAAACCAGACCGTCAAGGCCAGGCAGTGCTGCCGTTCGTGCGGCCTCACTTCGATCCAGCCGCAGTGGCCCTCCAAGGCGATCGTCCGGCGGTAGCATCCTTCGTCCACGGCCTCGACGCCCGGAGTGGCCCGCAGGGACAGGAACTGAAGGATGGACGGCCAATCGTAGGGCGGGCGGTAGCGCAGATCGAGCTGCAAGCCGGCCGAACCGTTTTGGGGAGGGCTTGACTGAGCGGCCTTTCTGAGCTGCGTCGGAGAACGTCCGTAGACCTGCCGCAAGGCAGCATTGAAGCGCCGAACGCTGCCAAACCCGGATGCAAATGCGACCTCGGCCATGGGAAGTCCGGTTTCATCGATGAGCTTCTTGGCGAAGTGCAGCCGCCGCGTGTGAGCCACCGATTGCACAGAGGCGCCCAGGTGCTTTTGAAAAAGGCGGCTGAGGTGACGGCTGCTCATACCCAGCTTGTCGGAGAGCTGCTGCAGGCTGCGCTCCTCCAGCCAGCCGCTGTCGATCAGGCGCAAGGCGCGCGCAACCGTCGAGGCCGTCCCCTGCCAGGCCGGGCTGGCGGGCGAGCATTCAGGCCGGCAGCGCAAACAGGGCCGATACCCGGCCCGGGCAGCTGCCGCGGCAGTCGGGAAGAAACGAACATTTTCAGGCTTGGGAGGCCGGACCGGGCAAATGGGGCGGCAATAGATGCCGGTGGTCACGACTCCGATGAAGAAGCGTCCGTCAAAACGGGGATCTCTGCAATGCCAGGCCTGCATGCAGGCCTGTTCGTCCAGGTGCATCATCACGCGGCATTTTACCGCTTTCCACTAAAGAGTTTCTGGCCGTTTGCGGACCAGGTAGCAGCCGACCTGCTCAAAAGAGCATTCCGACCGTAGTGGCTGGGGTCGTGATTCGGGGCAAATGGCGCAGCTATTTCCAATCCATTGAAATGGGGAAGACAGTTTGAGTCAAGTTTTGCCACCGAGGCACAGAGTGCACAGAGAAGAATCAGAAAGGCCCTCTGATCTCTGTGTCGCGGTGTCTCTGTGGCTTCGAACCTCTGGTCTGAGGCTTACTTGCTTCTTGAAATGACGAAGTCGGCCACAGAGTCGAGCAGCTCTTTTTCTTCGCCTGTCACACCGGCATCGGAGATAGCTGTCTTGGCATCGGCCACGAGTTGCTGAGCCAGCCGGTTGGAGTAGTCGAGGGCGCCGCTTTCCTCGACCAGCCGGCGGACGAACATCAAATCTTCAGAAGAGGCCTCGGGGTTGCCATGAGCCGCTTCGAGGCGGCTCTTCGAAGCCTCATCTGCGTATTGGTAGGCTTTGACGAAAAGCAGCGTCTTCTTGCCTTCCTTTAGGTCGGAGTCCACCGGCTTGCCCACCGTCACCTCGTCGCCGAACAGCCCCAGGAGGTCATCTTGAAGCTGAAAGGCGATCCCCACCGAGACGCCGTAGTGAACCAGGGCATCCTTGAGGCGGCTGCCGGCGCCTCCTCCCAAGGTGAGGCCCAGCACGAGAGGAAAAACGATGGTGTAGTAGGCCGTCTTGAACTCGTGAATGGTGATCACATAGTCTTCGGTGAGATCCCGCAAGGGGATGTCTTCCAGGTCGAGCACTTGACCCAGCACCGTGTTCTTGACATATCTGTCGAAAAGCGAAATGCCCTCCAGAGCCCTCTCGACCGGGAATCCGGCCGTGATCAGCAAGTCCTGGGCAAAGGCTTGCCCCACGTCTCCCAGGTTGAGGGCCACTCCAAGCCCCACTTCGCCCGCTTTGGCCGGCTGAGCGCCGCGGTTGATGGCGATGTCCTGATAAATCTTGTGAATGGTGGGGCTGTTGCGCCTCATTTCGCTTTTGTCGACCACATCGTCATGGACTAAGAAGGCATTGTGCAGCAGCTCCAAGGCGCCTGAAGCCATGGCAATGGTGTGGTTGGCAGGCTGGCCGCTGATCCTCCAGCCCAGCACCACCAGGGCGCCCCTGAGGTGCTTGCCTCCCCTCATCATTTCCCGGTAATGAGTGATGAACTGCCTTTCCCACATCAATGCGGGCTTCAGACGCGGTTCGGTATAAACCCTCTCGAGAGTCGAGAGCCGGCTTTCCCAATAGCGTTCCCAGGAGGCCTCTGCGGTCTGCAGGTAGTCCCCGATGAAGCATTTCAAATTCGTGAAGTTTGAATCCGATCGCTGCTTCATCAATTCCTTCAGGCTCAAAGCCTTATACCGGGAATCTTCGGCTTTGCCCCGCCGGCCGAAGCGGCGTTTTCGTTCTGCGAAATCCCTGAAGGCGTCCTGCACTGCCTCTTCGGTCAAATCCGGCAGCAGCAGGGGGCAGAAATAGAGCTCTGAGTAGACGCTTTGAAAGGGCAGGATCCCTGAAAGCCTTTTTTCGCCCGACGTCCTGATGATGAGGTCGGGGTCGGGTTGGCCGGCCGTATCCAGATGGGAGAGCAGCAAGTCTTCGTCAACCTCTTCGGGGCTGACCTTCTCGCCCATGATCTTTTGGACCGCCCGGAGCATCTCGTCCCGCCCGCCGTAATCGAGCGCCACGTTGAGGGTCTGGGCACTGTTGTGGCGGGTCTCTTCTTCGACTTTGCGGATCAGCCGGGACAATTTGGGATAGCGTTCGGCAACCCGGTCCTTGCGGCCCAGCTGCACCACCCGGACCCCCTCTTTGGTGAAGCTCTCCCAATTCTCGGTCAGCATCAGTTCGATCAGTTCCATGATGCCGGCCACTTCGCCCGGTTCACGGTTCCAGTTCTCCGTCGAAAAGGCCCAAACCGTGGCGATTTCGATTTCGAAGTCGCGGCACACCTTGAGGAACCTCTCGATGGCTTCGACCCCTCTTTCGTGGCCGCTCAAGGTCGGGAGCCCGCGCTGGTGCGCCCAACGTGCATTCCCGTCGGGGATGAGGACGACGTGTTTGAGGCTCTTGCTCAATTCAGCGAGCAGTTTTTCGTGCTTGGCCATTTGCTGCGATTCACCTAGATTCCAGGGAGAACGGGAATGGCGAAAAGGGGGTTGGCCGGACGGAATGGAAACCTCCCCGATCGACTCTCCTGTTGTTTCAAGCCCAGCCGACAACTTCGGCTCCAATCCCGCCGAAAACAGGGCGGCAATTATTCCACAGCGGCATTTTTCGGGTCAAACTTGCGGAGGAAGCCTGCGAAGAAGGCTGTTGGCAGTTGGCAGTTGGCAGTTGGCAGTTGACAGCAAGATGGTAAAGGAAGTGAATGCGATGAAAACCCGGCGGTGGGGCGGCCCCGAAGGGGTCATGGAGATTAGCCGGTGGTCAAGCCGTCCCGGCGCGGCTACCGGAGCAGTCCCGCAAAGCATGATGCGCCCTGAAAGGGCGCCCAGCTCTCGGTCCAAGGTCAAGCCGCCTCGCCGTGGATCCAGCCGCCGACCGAGACCCGCAACAGATCGCCCGCTGCGGCCTTGACCGGGGCGACGTAGTGCCCCTGGTTGGCGACCGCGTCAAACAGCAGCAAGAGATTGTATTTCGGCACGATGCAGGTCTCGGCTTTGTCGCCGTCGATCAAATGAAGGGTGCCCCCGAAATCCTGCCTCCATCCCGTGGAGAGGTAGAGAAGGAAGGTCAGGCGGCGCTGGTTGCCCACATCGCGGTGCTCCTTCAGGAAGTCTCCGCTGCCCATGCAATGGGTACCGACTTCGGTGTCGTAAAACAGGGGCAGCCCGGTGAGGGCTGCGGCAAAGCTGGCGAACGGGCGAGTGCCGAAGGCCATGCGAAGATTGACGTAGGACCGTGCTGCTGCGCTGGGCCGGCCACTCCACTGTTTTTCTTCAAGGACCTGATAGCGATAGAAGCGTTTTTCCTTCTCCGCGGCCAGCCAGTCCCGCTCTGTACACTCACCAGCGGTGTTGCACAGGCCGAAACTGGGCCTGTAGGCGGCCTCTTCGATCAGGAATCGGCTCACGTCGCGCGCCAGCGAATCCGGCAAGAAGTCCTCCAGCACCACAAATGGACCTCTCCGGGAGTAGAATCGGGCTCGATATTCACGCAGCATTTCGGCCTCGAGATGGCGAGGCCGAATCCATGACTGTAACGAGTTCATTGCGGTCATCCCTTCTGCCGAAACAAAGAAACATGGTATCAGCTCAGGGAGGCATGAGCTTCGGCTGGGATGGTCTAGCCCAGATTTCTCATGGGTTGCCTACTGCGGAGCCGCAAATCATCCGCCCTGGCTGCGTTGCGCTCCCTCGGCCTGCTCGACGTACCCAACAGTACGCCTGCGCGGGCCTCGGTCGCGACGCCTTGCCAGGACGGCGCTTGCGGCCCCTCGCTGCGGCAATCCATGAGAAATCCGGGCTAGGAGTCTGCGCGGCAGAAAACGCTGAGAGCCGTCCTTTTTTCCGAGGGGATCGATTTTTTCAGCGCGATCTTGATCTGCCGGACGGCTTCAG
>JANQFM010000536.1 GCA_028277865.1 Acidobacteriota bacterium | reverse complement strand
CAACACCAACCTTGCCAGGCTGAGCTACGAGTACTCGTTCCAAAACATGCCCACAGTCCGAAAGCGCCTCCTGCAAGCCGGAGTCCGCCTGGCCGGCCTGTTCAACTCCATCTTCGACCCCGGCAACAATTCCCCCTCCGATTGGTCCCATCCCGGAGATCGGAAGATTTCGAATATCAAATGCGACGACCTGGGAACACGACTAGAGGTGCAGTAAAGGCTAGCGGTCAGAGGCTAAGAAACCCTCTTCCCTCTCTTCTGCCTCTCTCTGCGCCTCTGCGCCTCTGCGTGACCGAAAGGCAACCATGCTGAAAAAGTCGATCTTAGCAGCGATCCTGCTCACTGCCTGCAGCAGCGCGCCGCCTCAGCCGCGCAGCTTCACCATTTTGGCCGTCAACGACCTTTACCGCATCAACGGCGTCGCCGACAGCCGGACCGGAGGCCAAAGAGGCGGATTGGCACGCCTTCGCACGCTGCGCAAACAGCTACAGCAGGAGCATCCCGACCTGATTGTCCTGCACGCCGGAGACCTGCTCAACCCTTCCCTGCTCAGCCTCCGTTACCAGGGCGAGCAAATGGTGGACGTGATGAACCGTCTGGACGGCGACGATCAGGCCTTCGACGAACGCCTATTGGTTACCTTCGGCAACCACGAATTCGACTTCCGGGATCCCGCCGTGCTGGACCGACGCATTGAGGCCTCCCAGTTCCGCTGGCTGGCTTCGGACCTGACTTTTAAACAGGACGGGGCAACCGTGGTGGAAGCGGAAAACCTGGTCCCCAGCTGGATGCTTGATGCCAACGGGATTCAGGTCGGCCTGTTCAGCCTCTCCACCGACATGACCGATCCCGGCTTCGTCCAGTGGGCCGATCCCCTGCAAACGGCCCGGCGCATGACCTCTGAACTGCGTCGCCAAGGTGCCGAAGCGGTGGTCGCCCTGACCCATCTGAGCATGGCTCAAGACAAGCAATTGCTGCAGGCCCTGGACGACGAGGGCCCCGACCTGCACATCGGCGGACACGAGCACAGCCGCCAGGAAGCTACGGTCAACGGACGCCGCATCCTCAAAGCGGATGCGGACGGCATTTCAGCCCTGGTGGTCACCGTGACGCTGCAAGAGGGCGGCCCGCCCCAGGTTGAGGCCCGCTTTCAGGAAGTGGCCGGGGACTTCCCTGCCCCCGATGAAGCGGTCCAACAGCGCATCGACTGGTGGCTGGCCAAGCATGACCGCGAGTACTGCGCCGCTCAAGAACCTCCCGAAGAGCCTGACTGCCTGGACGAAAAGCTGGGCGTGGCCGGAGTCGAGTTGATCGCCGAAGAGACCGAAGTCCGCCGCTTCGAAACCAACTTCGGCAACTGGGCGGCTGACCTGGCCCGGCAGGCTTATCCCAAGGCCCAGGCGGCCGTCGTCGGCTCGGGCGGACTGCGGCTCAACGAGGACATTCCGGCCGGCGCCGAATTTCAGCGGCGTCACCTGGCTGCCCTGCTTCCCTTCCCCAACGACCTGCGACTGCTCAAGATTCGGGGAGAGGTTTTGCAGCAGGTGCTCAACCGCTCGGTCGAAACCTGGAGCGGAAACGGCTGGTGGCTGCAAGTGAGCGGCATCGCCTTCCGCCACGACTCGTCCCGGCAACGCGCCTACGACCTGACCCTGCTGACTCCCCAAGGACCGCGCCTGGTTGATCCCCAGGAAGAGATTTATCTGGTGGCCAACAGCTACGTGGCGGACGGAAACGACGGCTACACCATGCTGGGCAAGGAACTTCAAGTCTCAAAGGCACCTTTCCCCACTTTAGCCGAACTGATACGTCAAGCCCTGGCTGAGGCTGGGGATGAGGGGATCAGCCCTCGGCTGGAAGGACGAATCTGCAATGCCGAGCGCGCAGGGGACTGTCTGGCAGTGAAGCAATGATCGGGGGAGAGGAGCCGTCTGTTGAGTTCTAGACACGGCCCCGAATCATTCTTTGCGTCCTTGGCGTCTTGGCGCGAAAACCCTCTTCAAAAATCCACCAGCATCACCTCATCCTCGCTCTGCTGAATCAGCCCGCAGATGAGCACGTCCTCGTTTTCTGAAACCTCCAGCACCGGATTGAAGGAGGGGATGGCGGCTTGAGGCTGGATGATCTGTCGGATGCGTCCGTCCTCGAAGCTGAAGAAGGCAATCGCCGCAGGCCGGCGCTGGACGAAGTAGATGCCTTTGCTGCGCACCGCCCAACTGCCCCAGTCCGAGGTGGAGAGGGTATCGATGATGCGCTCCTCCCGGCCTCCCCGCAGGGTGAGCCTCCAGAGGCCGGATTGATCCAGCTTGGAGTAGTAAAGATATTTCCCTTGCCTGCCTTCCTGGGCCAGGAAGCCTCCCCGCCGCGTCATTTGAATGGCGCGGCCGCCTGTGGCGGGCATCTTCCAGATTTGCCAGCCGGTGCGGCGGTTTGAGGCGAAGTAGATCCATCGCCCGTCAAGCGAAAAGCTGGCGTTGATTTCGTCCGAGGCCTCCAAGGTGATGCGCCGGGGAGATCGGCTGTCGGCAGCCGCCAGGTAGAGGTCGCCGTTGCCCTGCCGGTAGGCGTCAAAGACCAGCACGCGCCCGTCCGGGGACCATCGGGGCCTGTTGACCAGGGCGCCTTGAAGCTGGGTGTGCTGCAGCAGGTCGGAACCGTCCAAGTCGCCTGTCCAGACTTCGAAGGCGCCGCTTCGATTGGAGGTGAAGGCCAATCGCCGTCCATCCTTGCTCAGGTGGGGATGCAATTCGGTCCTGGTGGAGGCGACCAGACGCTGCGGGTCCCCCTGCACGGCGGCTTCTTCGTCCAGACGGACCTGCCACAAGTCGACCACGTCGATGGTCCGCTTGTAGATGAGGCGGTTCTTGAGGCGGGCCGTGCGGGGCTGGGTGATCCAATGGCCATGGACGGGGAAGCGCTTGACGGCGCCTCCGGCGGCGGCGACCCTCCACAGCGAGGAACGGCCTCCCCGGTCGGAGGCGAAGACGATCTCGTTGCCCTGCGGCATCCAATCCAGCCCCCGGATGCGGGCACCCTTGTCGAAGGTGATCCGCTGGGTGGCGCCTCCCTGCATCGGATGAACGAAAATGTCGTGCTGCCCGGCGTTGGCAGCCCGTCGGAAGGCCAGCTGGCGGCCGTCGGGTGAAAAAGCCGGGTAGCGGTCTCCCAGGCTGCCTTGAGGTGGTTCCAGCAGAGGGCTTCGCTGACGACTTTCCAGGTCGATGGCGTAGATTCGGCGGATTTGCCCAGAGTCGCCGATGTCACTGAAGGCCAACAGCTTGCCGTCCGGCGACCAAGCCAAGTCGCGGGGACTGCGAAAACAATCTCCCAGCCGCTCGCGTGGTCCGCCAATGGTCGGGATGCGGAAGATTCCGCAGCCGACTTGCGGCGATCCGTGGACGAAGGCGATGAAGCTTCCGTCCGGCGACCAGGCCGGCATCCCCTCGCTTTCGGGTGAATCGGCCAAAAGCTGGGGGTTCTCGGCCCCGGTCAGCTTGACGTACAAGTCGAAATTGTTGGGGTTGGCTTCCTGCCAGGAATAGGCGATTCGGGTGCCGTCCGGAGAAAGGG
>JANQFM010000503.1 GCA_028277865.1 Acidobacteriota bacterium | reverse complement strand
CCAGCAAAACGCTGGACGAGAGGTCTGTACCCCGGTGGCTGCTCAGACTGCGCTTCGCCGCCTGCTGTCTCCCTCTTTTTGGAATCTATGCCCTTCCGGCGTGGCGTCGGCTGCTTCGCAAGCGGCCTTTCTGGGCCTCTCGGCAGCAACGTCCGCTTCGCCTGAAGTTGAAGCGCCCCTCTGTCAAAAGCATTGGCTTGCCCTTTAGCTCGGGACTGCGCTTTGAAACTCTCATGCGGGTGATCCAGCCGTTTTGGCTAGCTCTGTGGCTGCGTGGCTGCCACACCCTGATCGCTTTCACAGCGGTTTATTGGCTGCTTGAGTGGAGTCGCCGCCAATCAGCAGAGGAACTTATCCAAGCTACAGGAACGGTTGCCTTTCAGCTTTTCGCCTTTGCTTGCATGTTTCACTATTCCGATTCCCTTTCCAAGCGGATTCAAGCCTCCGGCGGGCGCAAGCTGGCCTTGCGCTTGTTTCCTTTTTTCTTTCTGCTTCCTATTTCGGGCGTTCTGCTGGCGGCGCTGGCGTGGATGCGGGTGGGGGAGGAGCAACGAGAAGGCCTGTCCCTGGTCCAAGCGGTTCATAACCGACGCAGTTCCGCCGCCGATCCGCTGCCGCGGCCTTCCCTGGCTCGCGACCAAATCGAGCCATCGGATAAAGGAGTTGCTAAGACCCTGCCTGCCGGACGCAGCCAACGTCCCGCAGAACCCAGCCAGGCTGAACTGCGACTGCTCACATTGCGCCGCCTTAAGACCCTCCTGCTTGTTCTGGACGGTGCCTGGCTGGCCTGGTTGTTGCCCGTTGGCAGTCAATCGGCACCTCCCACCTTGGTCCTCGCGGCTGGACTCCCCTTGCAACCCTTTTGGATCCTGGCTGGCTTAGGCCCGCTCCTGCTGGGGCTGGGTTGGCTCTTGGCTGCTGGCAAAAAGGCAGGCAGCTGGCTCATCAAGTCGGGTGCCTACCTCAGCTTGAGCCAACTCGCCCTGCTGAGCGGGATCCTGGCCGGGAGCCTGGCGGCCCTGCGGGACTATGGAACTCTGAAAACCCTCATCATGGTGCTGAGCATCGCGTCCATCGGCTTTTCGATCCTGACGTTTTGCCTCAAGGCTCTCTTCAAAGGGGTGGCAATAACCATCGAAGCTCGGTACATGCTTTGGCTGGCAGGATGCCTGGCAGTCTTTGCAGCTGCTCACGTCCTGCATTCCCAAACGGAACCTGCGAAAACCCTTGGCCCGGTCATCCGGGCTGCCTTCATGCTCTCCCCGTTATTGCACCTTGCCTTGGGACTGAGGCTGGGAGGCTGGCTGCTCCGCCCTTTCCGTCGGCAGCACCTCCGCGATCCTGGCCTGTCATCGCTGCCACGGATTGCCCTGGTCGCCTTGGCTGCAACCACTCTTATGCCCTTCGGCGGTCTAGCGATCCCTTTCTGGTTTCCGATACGGCGGTGGTTGGGTGGACTGCGGAACTGAGTCGCTTTGCGGAGTATGGCCAGAGTTCATGGCCGGTGATCACTCTGGCCGGGTGCATTCTCTTCAGTTGATTGGCCTCTTGCCCCTCAGACCCCTTCGAAAGCCCCTCTTTCGTTTGCGGGCCTGGTGGCGGTCGCGGACGTAGCGGGCGATTGTCAGGCTCATCTTGCTGAGCTGGACGTGCTCTTCGGCGATTTCGTCCTTTCTCTTGATGAAGTCGTGAAAGGCACCGTGATAAAGGCGGTAAAGGCGATGCGTCTGGCCATCGGCCAAGATGGGTTCGACGTGCAGGAACTGCTCCCACTGCACGAGCACCGAGAGGACTTTTCGGCGCCCCTCCGAATCGGATTTGTCCAGGATCCCCGCGATGAAGTCCAGCGAGACCGGCTGCTTGACCTTGGTCAGGGCTGCCAGGACAGGCAGCTTGTAGTCGAACCAGGCCTGCCGGTCGACGTTCCGCATTCGGTCCCAGTGCTCTTCATAGTAGTTCTCGAGGCCTTCGGGAATCTCGTCCAGAGGACGATCCCTATAGGCGCCGAGTTCGATCTCCGGCAGGACGTGGCGCAGGTACATGAAGTTGCCTTCGCTGCGCTCTACCAGGTCTTCGACAAACCGTTCCAGCCCGATGCCTCGGTTTTGGATGTAGCTGCGGATCCCCTCTCGCTCCAAGTGCCCTCTGACAAAAATCCGGATGTCCTCCAGGTTTGTCGGGGAGCGGGCATCGAATTCGAAGACTTTGTGGGGGCAGTCAAAGCGGAGAGGCAACTCCTTGGGACGAGTGGTGAGCACAAAGAAGACGCCCTCGGGCAGGATTGTGGGCAAGTCGAGGATGTTCTGGCCGTGCATCAGGCCATGCCTTTCCACCTCGTCCAGGGCGTCGACCAGCAGCAGCAGCTTGGCGCCCTTTTCCAACAGGGGAGAGGCCTGCCCCAGAAGGCTGCACAAGAAGCCGGAGTCCCGCCCCGCCTCGGGAGGCAGCGAGGAGCGGTCCAGGCCAAAGCGGACGATGATCTGGGCGCACAGGTTGACCAGAAAGCTCTCCGTGCGCCGGAAGGCCGCCATGCTGCGGATATTGAAGTGGTGCAGGTGGCGATGGCGGCGCACCATCTCGGCCATCAGCGAGGTCTTGCCAATGCCTGGGTCGCCCTTGATCAAAAAGTACCCGTTGTTTTGCCGGCTGGTGAATTTGTCGATCGAGTTGAAAACGAATTCCCTTCCCACAAAGCCCTTTGTCTTCTCAGCGATCAGGTCGCCCTGCAGGAGGATGTGCTTGCGGATGGGGTGCTCTCCCTCTTCGAGGGCGAACAGCTTGCCGTCCGGCACCCGCATGAAGAGCACCGGGGTGGCCCACTGGAAGGTTGTCGGACGAGCTTGCAGAACCGCCAGTCGCCCCTCGGCCACGGCGGCATCCACCGGGTCGCCGGCGATGAGTGCGGCGTAGAACCTGTGGCTGAAGGCCAGCGCCGCCTGATCGGAGAAAGGGACCTGCATGGCGATGACGGCGGGAATCCCGGCCATCACCAGGGCGGATGCGGTGGCCGCATAGGGATCGCTGCCGGCATGGCGGACCATCTTGGCGCTGTCACAGGCGTTCAGGACGACCAAGCGAAGCAGGTCCAAGCCCGAGAGCGTGCTGGCCAGCACCGAAGCCCGGATGTTTTCCCGGGCGCCCGACTCGTCCTTGAAAAGCAGGATCCCCTCGTTTTTCTCGAACACTCCATGCCCCATGAAATGCAAGACGTGAAAGCGGCCTCTCAGCAGCTCAGTGCGAAGCTGCTCGATGGTCGGTTCCTCCAGACATCTCACCTGAACGGAGGGCAGTGCCTCCAGAACTTCCATGATCTGGCTTTGCTCTTCGTTCAAATCGAGGTTGCCGATCGGGTCCGTGGCGACCAGCAGAACCTTGACCGGCATTTCGACCGCAGGAAGGCTTTTGAGCTGCGGGACTTCCAGAAACCGGACCAGGGCAGTCTTGCGGTTGAGGCTCAGGTAGCCTCGGCCATCGGCGGGGGCAAGCATCTCCCAGGGGAGCGCACTGAGCGGCGCCAGCTGCGGGTGGGACGGATCGATGACCAGCCGCAGGCGCAAGCCCTGCCCGTCGTAGCCTTGTACTCGGGCCAGGCTCTGCAGCCAGCAGTCGCGGATCGGCCCCTGGATCAAGGCCTGGAAAAGCCTTTCGCCCACCCGTCGAGCTGAAAAGGGCATTTCCTCGACGCTGGAATCCGTCAGGACCCACTCGTAACCCATGATGACTTGGTCCAGCAGCTCGAAAAGCTGACCGGCTTCCCGTTCCTCGAAGGGGTATTCGAGAGGGCAATCCGGGCTGCCTCCATAGGGAGAATCCTCCACTCGGACGGTCAGGCCACCGTCCGCATCAGCTAACACTCGGATGACGAAGTCCTCGTATTGCATTTCTCCCCTTTCAAGCTTGTACTGGCCAGCAGGGCGCCAGGCGATCTGCCCGCGGCCGCAATACCAGCGAGGCGGAGCCTCAGACCGGGGGAAGACTGGGTAAGAATCCGGACTCCTGAATCCGAAGTCTGCCTCCAGCCCCCGGCCTAATCTGAAGCCTTCATTCCAAAGCGTCAACGCCCAAACTAGACTCAAATGTGACCCTAGCGGCCTAGGCCGGCACAGGCCCGCTGATCTTTTGCTCCAGCATCTTGCGGATTACCTGAACCGCATCATCGGCCAGGGTGGTCGAGATGGTCCCTCCCCCCAGGCACTCCATGATCCTCGGGTCTTTGAGCACCACCTTGACCGAATTCCCGCCAGCGGTACGCAGCTCGAACATCTTAGCGCTGTTCAACTGCAGCTTGCCGTCCTGGATTGCATTGTTGATATCGGGCAGCCGATTAAGCAGCTTGGAGTTGAGATCCTCGCGTCGCAAGGTCATGCAGTATTCCTCGGTGCCCACCGAAACGACGTGATTGTAGAAGTACTGCTTGACGCTCTCATTGAGAGGATTCCCAGTCAGCATATCCAGGGCGCATTGATAGATCATGAGCTGGTGCTCCAGGAAATTGACGATGGTGACGTTGACCGGCGTGAAGCGGATCTTGTCGTCCCAGCCTCGCCTAACCCCGAAGTCCGCCCCGCCCGTCCAGCTGAAGCGAGGGCCGGTGAGAGTGACCGGATCGCGCAGGATTTCATCCGGGTCGATGCCTCCCTTGAGAAGAGCCCTCGACTCAAGGTCACTGAGATCCCCCTGCAGCCATAGGTCCATTTGGGCATCCTTGGGGCGGGTCAAACCGAACATTGTCCACAGCGGCCAAAGGGGAAACCTTCTAAAGTATCTTTTGATCTTCCTTCGTTTTTCGTCCATTTCCTTGTTTCCAATCTCAAGGCTGAGGCTGCTCCTTGCGAAGCAGCGAAACCAAGCGCTCATCCCGGACCGTCAGGCAGCGGAGCAGACGCTCGATTTCCAAGGCGTCGTAGTGTTTGCTGAGCGCTGTTCGAAAGAGCTTCTCCGGATCGGGCTGAGGCGAGGCCATTCCATTGGCGATGTAATAGTCCTGGCGGAGCAAGCCCAAAAAATAGAAGTACTTGGCGGGTCTGTCATTGATTTGAAGGGCGGCTTCGAGCTGAGACTCGATCGGCTTGACTTCCCGGTGAAGAAGGGATTTGGGTTGCCGCCCGCGGACCATGGAAACGGCCAAGTAGTAGTGGGCGTCGGAATTGGCGGGATCCAGTTCCAGCGCCCGCTCGAAATGCCGGACAGCAGCATCGTGTAGCTTGAGCTGCAAGTAGACCAGCCCTAGATTGTGGTGCGAGTCGCCGTCTGTTTCCTCCAATGCCACTTCGCGCTTGAATTGGCCGAGCAACTGCATGATCTCCTGGCGGCTCATGCTGTCCATAGAGGCGAAGCTGGTCGGCGAATTCGGCGGCGCAGGCCCATCTGGTTGGGAAGCCGGCCTTTCGAGAATGACAGGCGAAAGCTCAGCGGACAAGTTGGACAAATCGACTGCATTGCATCCCATCTTGAAGGCCGAGGGGATGCTGCGCTTGGCACCGATAGCCTGATAGAAACCGTAGGCGAACTCGATAGCGGCCCGATCTCCGGTCTCGCGCTTCATCCCAATGACATAGTCAATGTGCTGCGAGATGGCCTCGGCCTGCTGCTTGGAGTAGCAGGCATTGAGGACAACGCACCGTACGGAATGCGAGAAGGACTCGAATAGGCTGGCCAGCGCTTGCGACGAGGCCAGAGCGGCTGCACCGATTGGGTCTTCGAGAACGAGCCCTCCGTTTTGACCGTGGCCGCAAAAATGGACGATCTGCGGTTCGAAGTCCAGCAGCTCCTGAACCAGGCTTCGAGATGTGACCGCCAGGGCCTTGTCGATCTGGAACTGATCTCTCCCCCGCGACATGCGCAAGGCGGCCTCGATCTCCCGGATCTCTTCGTCGAGGCGCAACCAGGGAGTGCTTGTCGGATTTGCAGCAAGCGCCAATATTCTTCTCATATTTGTGGGCCGCCTGTCGGGATGCTAGCTTCTGAAGGGCATTTTGTTGCGGAGTGCCTTCAGGCCGGAAACGGCCAGGATGATGGTCCCAGCGAAGGTTCCTGCGACTGGGAAGGGCACCCCCACGACCAAGCCGCCCAGCAAGCCCTTGCCGAAACAGGCGCCGACCCCGTTGCCCGTGTAGTGGCCTTGGATAAAGGCTGTGCCCGCACCGCCTATCACGAACCCTGCCAACATCATCAGTATCGTCAGGAGTCCAAGGGAAACAACATTGCCTCCGAAAAGCATCCAATCCAGGCCCAGAATCCAGAGGCCGGAGAGGGGATGCAGGAGGCTGCTGTGCTCTTTGCTGGTCAGCCAATGCCACACGCCTTGATCGAAAGATGGGGCAGCCGGGAGACTGGCCGTCGCGGATTGCCGGGTTTCACACGGGTACCTGGTCAATGGCATCTGGGGTTGCATTCTGCTGCCTCCTTGGCATTTTGACATCGATCAAATCGGCCTGTTTTCCTGAGCCGCGCGCCGAACCGTGCTGGGGCAGACTCCGAAATGCCGAGCGATCTCGCTGAGCGAGAACTCTTTGGAGTGATAGGCCATGGCCATTGCCCGAGCCGAATCAGGGCATTCCTCCTGGTAGCTGGCCAGCGACCGGCGAGAAGCTTCACTCTGGCCGAGCCTGGGCATCGCTTTCGTTTTCGGCGATGCTGTTGCTTTTGGCTTGCCAGCAGGGCGTTCGGGAACGGATGTGCAAGCCGCCGATGACGGTTGTGGATTCACAGGGGCCAAAGGGGTAGAAGGCTGGTTTTCCTTTTGGGGCAGAACGCGCAGCAGGGTGGTGGTCGGCTTTCCGGAGGCGATCACCATCTGCTGCTGCGCCAAGCGCATGGAACCGCCGATGCAGGCGCCCACAACGATTTCGGCCAGCCCCCGGCCCACTGCTCCGCTTCCCAGCATCACCAAACCGCTGACCGGGTTGAAGAGCGCGCCTCCGACGGCGCCTCCGATCAGCCCTCCCAGAGCGCAGGCTCGAAGGTCCTCTCGGGTATTCTCGCGGACTCCCTGACCGGCGCCGATGGCAACTCCCATCAAGGCCCAGCTAATGATCCTCAGCAGGTAAAGGATCGCCGGGCTGGTCTTCAGTTCGGCTTGCTGACCGGTGGCCTCTGCCCCGTGCATCTCGGCCATCAAGATGTCCTGGCTGAAGATGTTCTCAAAGACATTCACCAGATCCGAGGCGTCCTCAACCGGATAGTACTTGCCGCCTGTCTGCAAAGCGATGCCCGTCAGCAGAGCCGCATCGACGTCATTGCCCAAGCCGATGGTGTAAATGACGATGCCCTGTCCGGCGGCCCTGGCCGCTGCGCCCGACTGGTAGTGGCCCAGGCCATCGGTCAAAAAAATGACATGTTGCTTGCGCCCAGCGATCCGGTTTCGGGACAACTCTTGGATGCTGGAAAGCAGTCCGGCGTCCAGGCTTGTCCCTCCGTCGTCATCGATTCTGTCGATGGCGCTCTTGGCGGCCTGTCGGGCTTGCGGCGTGTCCAACCGAGTGAGAGGAAACAAGACCTGGGATCTTTCGTCGAAGTCGATGACAGCCAAGCGGTCGGAGCTCGAAAGGCGGTCCGCCAAGTTGCGGGCCGCATCCCGTCGGCGTCCCCAGGGGTCGCTGCCTGAGAAGAAGAGCTGCTTCATGCTGCTCGAAGAATCAAGCGCCACAGCAATGTCCACATTGGATGCCACCTCGTATCTGAGCGGAACCAGCCCATAAACGGCCTGGCCCGCCGCCCCGCCTAGAAAGCCTCCCACCCCGCCCAGCAGCAGCCCCGTGGTCAAGCCGTAGATCTTGCGGTGCCGGTCCTTGATAATCATCCCCTCCGTGATACCCAACGCGGCACCGACAGCCAACCCGAACCCACAGAAGTAAAAGGCCATGCGGAGGATTCCCTCCGAGCGTCCTTGCGTCCCCTCAAAAGAGGCAGCCAAGGCTTCCATCAGGGCAAAACCCAACAATCCGCCGACCGCACCGCTGAGCAGAAAGTGCCTGGAACGAACCTTCATTTCACCCTCTCCAAAGTCGCTGCCTGCATTCGATCAGAAGCTGTTGCCGCCAATGTAGACACTCAACGGGGAGATATGTTCAGCCAAGGCGGCAATCGGGGGAATCGCCGGAAACCGGTAAACAAAAATTGGGCCTCCGTGTCTACACAGACGCGGCACCAAAACCAACCGGCAGTGCCACTCAGAATTCTCGAAAGGAACTGGCAAAGGAGATCGAAATGGACGACGCGACCGTTAATTCAGCCCCTGTGATCCTGGAAGGAGCCCAAAAGGATGCCAACCTGGACCAAGATCGGCCGCAGCCAGTGCCCCAAGAGCTGCCCAGGGAGGTGGCCTCGTCTCAGGACGAAGAGCCGCACGAGTTGAGCCGCGAAACGCAATACGAGCGTCTGCAACAATCCCTGCAGGAAGGATTTGACCAAATCCTCCAGGAGTTTCAGGACAAGCTGTCCCTGGACCGGTTCAAGGAAGAGCAGATCGGCAAGTTGCACAACGAGGTTCAGTCGCACCGACAGGACTTGCTGGCCAGGGCGACACGCCCCCTGATCCGGGGGATCATTCGGCTGCACGACGACTTGGAAAGGATGGTGGGTGCCCTGCAGGCAAAACCGTCCCAAGATCTGACCCCTGAGCGTTTCTTCCGGGCATTTGACGGCTTTGCAGATGATATTGAACTGCTCCTCGGGCAGCACGGAATCGAGCCCTTCCAGATGCCTGGCGACCAATTCGACCCCCACCGCCAGACCGCATTGCAGACAGTGGACTGCGGGGAGAAGGAGATTGCCGGCCGCATCGCCCGGAGGCTGCGCCCAGGCTTCATGCAGGGCGAAACACTGCTGCAAAAGGAGCGGGTGGCGGTCTATGCCTTCTCCGCA
>JANQFM010000443.1 GCA_028277865.1 Acidobacteriota bacterium | reverse complement strand
GCGTAATCGCTGGAGGGGGTGCGGCGGGTGGCGATGTCCACGATGCGGGCGTTGGGATTGTGGCGCTTGTGCTCCAGGATGCGGCTGAAGAGCACGGGGTGCATCTCGGCCATGTTGGCGCCCCAGAGCAGAAAGTCGTCGGCCGCCTCGAAGTCTTCGTAGCAACCCATGGGCTCGTCGCTTTGGAACTGGGTCATGAAGCCCATCACGGCGCTGGCCATGCACAGCCGGGCGTTGGGGTCGATATTATTGCTGCGCAATCCCGCCTTGACCCATTTGAGCGCCGCGTAGCCATCGAAGACGGTCCACTGGCCGGATCCGTAGACCGCTACGGCCTCAGGCCCCTGGTCGTCGAGGACTTGCTGATAGCGGGTTGCGATCAAGTCAATGGCCTCGTCCCAGGAGATCTGGTCGAATCCCTCTCCGCTTTGGCGGCGCTTGAGAGGGTGAGTCAGGCGATCCTTGCCATAGAGCATAGCGGGCAGGTGGTAGCCTTTGACGCACAGCAGCCCCTTGTTGACCGGGCTGGCCTGGTCGCCGCGTACGGCCAATACCTTGCCTTGAAAGACCCCCACTTCGACGCCGCAGCCGGTGCCGCAATATCGGCAGGGCGCCTTGCCCCAAACCAGCTCCTGTTCACTGAGCCCCTGTTCGGAAACCCTGCGCTGCTGGTCGTTGATGGCCGCTTCACCATCCTGACGGTCCCGGCAGGAGTAGGCAGCCAACCCGGCCACCCCCGCTCCCATTCCTTGTAGGAACTTGCGTCTTTTCATCGCCCCACCTCTTTCGTGAACTTTTGCAAGAGATACTCACGCCCTTTGTTCGCAAGCTCACCGAGCCGCTTGGCTTCAAACGCGGGCTCCCCTATTTTTGCTCAACCCCCTCCAATCCTCCAAATCCGATCAGCGGGAATTCTGCCAGCGATGCTCCGGCCGCTGCAGGATCTCCTCAACCAGCGACTCCACACGACCGGCCGCCGCAGCCTTGCCGTGCTGGCGGGCTTCTTCGATGATCTCGCGGGCTTCGGGGATCAGCTCCTGGTAGAAGCGTTCGGCCACCTCGTACATGCCGTGCCAGTGGGCGTAGTCGGGCGCCATCATGGACGCTCCGTGACGAGCCCGTCGGCCCTCGTGGTGCCAGAGGTAAAACCAGGTCCACTCGATCTTCTCGTCGAACTGGGTCTCGGTGATCAAGCCGTTGGACAGCAGGGCGTCCATGATCTTCTTGCCCGGCTTGGCGAACTTCTCGTTGTAGAGGATGACGAAGTCGTCGTACTGCTTGTAAAAGCTGGTCACATAGTCGGGAGTGTGGCAGTGGGAGCAGACCTCCTTCATGCGGTCGCGCTTTTCCTGCCAGCTATCGGTCACCAATTGGCGGCGCTTTTCAGGATCGGTCTCCTTGACCACCTTGTTGTTGATGTCGGTATCCATCACCAGGCTGATAGGCGGACGGTTTGTCCAGGAAATACGCTGGCCCGGATCGTGGGTGATCTTGCCGTCGTTTCGCAGGTGGCCCGACATGTGGCAGGTGGCGCAGGTGGGCGCCTGGGAATAATCGCGCCCCAGCACCCAGGCCTCCGAATCCAGATTCATGCGGTCCTTGAGGTCTCGGTAGGCCACCCCGTGCTTGGACTCCTCGTAGATCTCTTTTTGGGGATGGTCGGGGCCCAAGTGGCACTTGCCGCAGTTTTCCGGCTGGCGGGCGCGGCGCGGCGAAAAGTCATGGCGGCTGTGGCAGGCCGAGCAGGCGCCGCGCGAGCCGTCCAGGTTGAGTCGCCCGATGCCGGTGTTGGGCCAGCTGCCCGGATCGTAGAGGGGACGCCCGTCCTTGTTCTTAAGCACCCTCGAAACCGCTTCGGGATTGGTCGGTTCCCCATCAGGGCCGGGCTGCAAGTCGTCTACCGTGATCGAATTACCGTCGGTGGCCTGCAAAGCCACCTTGCTGCCGTGGCACTGCAGGCATCCCACCCGGACGCTGGCCAGCCCGACCGTCTGGGCGTCGGCGCGGCCGGGAGTGGGGGAGTGGGGATTGAAGGGCACTCGGCTTCCTTCGACTGTTTCAGCCAGGAAATTGTCCAGCGAGGCCAGGATGTTGCCTCCGGCGGCATGGTGGCTGGCGGCGAATTCCTGAGCCACATCAGGATGGCAGCGGGCGCAGTCGCGGGGCGTGACGACGGTGGCAATGTGGGCGCCGTAATGCTTGTAGCCGTCGGCGTCCGTTTGGGCGGCCTGATGGCACTCCACGCAGCCCACCCCTGTACGGGCGTGGCTGCTGCCCGTCCAATGGTCGACAATGCCCGGATTGGACTGGCGGTGGCAATCGACGCATTCGCGGGATTCGGCAGGCACCGAGATGGAAGGCGGCGCCAATCCGGCCTCCTCCCTCTTGCGTGCCACCTCCATCCATTGCACGAATATCAGCGAGATCAAGAAAACTCCACCTAAAACAGCGATGATGATGCGTTTGGTATTCAGGTCCATAGCGAGTCCTCAAGGGGATCTCACGCAAAGGCGCAGAGCAAAGAAAATGGGGATTCGGATAGTTCCTAATTCTCTTCTTTGCGGCTTTGCGCCTTTGGATGAAACTCCCCCTAATGCGCCACCGCCGCCTCCCAGACGGTCAATCCGATGATCAGGGCGACGGCGGCGATTCCGATCCAGACGCTGGCCTCCTGATAGCGGGTGCGGCGGCGGATCCAGCTATCCACGAAAGGCCAGGCGAACATTGTGAAAACGACCAGGCCCATGCTCAAGACCGCCACCGTGGCCGAAAAGAGCTTGAGCCAGCGAAAAGCGACGTAAAAGAACCACTCCGGCTTGATGATCTCTGGAGTGGTCAAGGGGTCCGCGCGGGGTCCCAGCTCGGCCGGAAGCAGGATGGCCAGGCTGGTCAGCACGATCATCAGCACCAGCCCCAGGATCAGCTCGGTGTAAAGGTGATCCGGGTAGAAATTGAAGTGCTCCGGCTTGCCTTGCGGCTCGTCCTTGAAGCGGAACTCGGTGACTCCCTGCAAGCGGATAATGGTGATGTGCAGGAAGATCAGGCCTGTCATGGCCACCGGCAGGATGGCGGCGTGGATGACGAAAAAGCGCGACAGGGTCCGCTCGTTGTAGCTGTCGCCGGCCAGCAGCATGGACTTGAACAGCCCTCCCACCAGCGGCACGCTGTCGGCGATGTTGGCGCCCACCGTGGCACCCCAGTAGCTGAGCTGTTCGAAGACCAGGCTGTATCCGGTGAATCCCAGCATCAGGGTGCACAGCAGCAGGCACATGCCCACCATCCAGTTGATCTCGCGGGGCTTGCGGTAGCCGCCGGTGAAGTAGACCCGCATCTGGTGCAGGATGACGGCAGCGATCATCAAGGTGGCGGCCCACTTGTGCAGGCTGCGCACAAACCATCCGTAATTGGCCTCGTGAGTGATGTAGCGAACCGAGTCGTAGGCGCCAGAAGGCGAGGCCTCGTAGTAAAAGGCCAACAGGATTCCGGTGACGATTTGAACCACGAACAGGTAGGCGGGCGTCCCGCCCAGGGCGAACCACCAGCGCTTCATGTGGTAGGGCACCGGCTCGTTGGTCAGCTCCCTGAGTTGGCGCCCTGAAACCGGCAGGCGCTCCGTCACCCAGCTTTGGATCTGCTGCATCTTATCCTCTTATGCCATCCCGCCGCTTCAGCTCGCCCAAACAAGGATCGTGACCCGGTCCGCAGGGGCTGTTGGTCGGCGGCACAACCCTGCCTGTGCCCAGGGCCAGTTCCTGGGTTGGCACCTCAATGAAGAGCAATCCCTTGTCCACCTTGAGCGGATAGCGGGGCAGGGACTGGCCGGCCTGGGCCGGAGGCCCCTCCAACGCGACTCCCGAGGGATCGAAAACCCCGTTGTGGCAGGGGCAAAAAAAGCGGTTATTGTGGGCTTCCCATTTCACTTGGCAACCCAGGTGAGGGCAGATGCTGGAAAGGGCGATGAAATCCGATGCACTGCCGGTCCTGGCCTGCCGGGCGATGACCACGGTGGCCCCTGCCGGTGTCTCGAAGATCAAGGACTGGCCTTGATCGAGTTCCGCAACCGGCACCACGAACATCCAGCCCTTCTGGGCACCCGAGGGAAACAGGAACCGGCCCAGCAGGCCGGCAAAGAAGCCGTATCCGGCCAGTAGGCCTGCCCCCATGGCCAGCGAGGAAAGGGTATTCACCATCCGCCGCCGCTCGGCAGCGGAATCCGCGGCAGCAAAATCCGGTTTATGGCTCACAGTCTTTCCTCCGCCTTTATTCTTTCCAGAAAATCATCTCGAAAGCAAGGGATAGCCACAGAGACCAAAAGTACACAGAGCAGAAGCAAAGAACTCTGTGCCCTCAGTGTCTGTATGGCCTCCCTCCGGTCTTGATCAAAAGGTGTATTGAATCCCCATGTGGCCGAAGGTCATGTTGTCGTCCGGCCCGCTTTGGCGAATGAAATCGCCGGCAAAGAACCGGCTGATCCCGCCGCTTACCACGACTCCTTTGATGACCGGGATGCTCAAAGTGAAGTCCAACTCGGTTCCCACGTCCTTGGAACTGCCGGGAAAACCGGCACGAGCCACTCCGCCCCCGACGTTGTAGAGGGCGTCGGCCTCGTCTGCTCGCCAGAAGCGATGCACATCGACGCGCAGGTTGAGTTTGCCGACCGGCCTGAGGCTGACACCGCCGCTCAAGTCCAGGATGTTCTGACGCCCGACGGCATCGATAAAGCCCAGGTAGGCGTGCCCCAGCGGAAAAAGCTGGTTGAAGGTGCCCACATCTCCGTCTGAAGGATCCCCGTCGCCGGTGGCGAAGTCGAAGCCCAGGTAAACACGGGGACGGCTGGATGCCTGAGCGAAGGTCCATCCGAACTGGCTTCCGAACATGGCGGCCCGAATGTCGCGTCCGGCGTGATCGCCGAATTGGAAGGCTCCCTCCACATCGAAGTCGAAGCCGCCTGCTGCCCTTCCGGCCAAGCGTGCGCCTAAGGTTTGCCGTTGCTCGTCGCCGCCGACGCCGCCGAAAACCGATCGGTCGCGGTCCAGCCCCAGCCAATAAAAATCGGTGGTCCAGCCCCGCTTGCCCACTTTGCCGCTCAGATAGGCGCCGAAGAAACCGGTCCCCGAATCGTGACGGTTGAAGTCGTATTGCCGCACCCGTACGTGGTTGCCGAAAAAGGCGTCCAGCCGCCAATCGCCCATCTTGAGGATTCCCCTTAGGGCATCAAAGCTGCGGGGCCGCGTGTTGGACCAGTCCAGGGGGCTGACCAGACGCTGCTTGCCGAACTGCAGTTCCTGGCGCCCCACTCGCAGCGTGAAGGAGCCGTCGTCGCCGGCCGGCGCCTTGAGGTCGATGAGGGCGTTTTGTAGAGCGATGTGGTCCACATCGAGGATGCGCTTGCCCCCCGGCAGCTCCCGGTCGGTGGCAAGGGCACTTTTGCCTTCCACAAAGAAGCGGAAATGAGGGCCCAGGTAAAGGTCTCCATGCAGGCGGACGCGCAGCAGCCCGAAGGTGTCGTCGCGGCTGGGCGCCTCCAGGAAACCGAAGCTGTCCCAAAACTCCGTCCGCACCCGGATCTGGCCGCCCAGGCTCAAATAGGCCGAACCGCTGTCATTGAGGGGAATGTACTTGAGGCTTGAATCGGGCGGACGCCAGTCCCAGCGGTTTTCCTCGAACCGGAGGTTGTGAAAGGCCGGCGGACGGGGTTGGGCAGGCGTCGATCGGCCCTGCTGGCTCGGCGCCTGCAGGGCAATCGGCTCGAACGAAGAATTCTCCGCGTCAGCAGCCTGGCCGCAGGCCAGCGCCAGCAGCAGGCTCATCGTCAGATTCCACATGATCACCCTCCATCTCTACTCGTCGCAGCTGACCCGGATTTCTGACGGCGACGGCAACCCGTGAGAAATCCAGGTTCAAACCCTGGCATCCTAACAGCGAGGGCGGCAAAGTCTGAAACTTCCGGCTGAGAATTTTTGGACCCTGAATTACGCAGCCGGGCATTTCACTCGGGGGGAAGCCCGAACGAAAAGCCGACGTCCGGTGAGCAGAGATGGAAGACTGGGCTTGCATGGAAAGGTGAGCGGTCAGGCAGCCTCCTGTCCAGCGCCCTTCCAGGGCGCGATGGCTTGGGGACATTCCCGGTGGCTTCGCCGCGGGGCGGCTCTGCCACCGGCTAATTTCCGGGGCTCCTTCGGAGCCGGCAATCCCCTGAAGGTTGCGGAGTTGGAACCCAAGGCGGAAGCGATAGAAACGGCGACTGGCAGACCCCAGAGGGGTCATGGAGATTAGCCGGTGGTCAAGCCGTCCCGGCGCGGCCACCGGATCAGGCCCGCAAAGCATGAAGCGCCCTGTAGGGGCGCTGGAAGAAGAACGCTTTTTCCCGGAAGAAGCGACCTTTGCACCAACCTAGGAGACCGGTAACCAGGACCTGAATGGCTGAACGCCCGGGTTCGGCTGGCACATCTTTTGCTCCCCTTCTGCCGGCCTCCGGTTTACGGTTTACGGCTTCCGTGGAGAATACCCCACTGTATTTGCGGAAAGCAGCACTGAGTGTCTTTCTGGCTTCCGCTTACAGGTCCTTGAGATTGAACTGGTCGCGGTATTTGGGGCTGACGAAGACGTAGCTCTGACCGATCAGGTCGTCCAGGAAGGTCTTCAGGTAAGGGCCCACTTTTTCGTTCTGAAGGATGCGGACGACCTGCTCGCGGACTTCCTCCAAGGGCTTGGGGCGGGCATCTTTTTTGGAAAGCAGCTTCAGGATCACCAAGCCGTAATCCATCTCCACCAAGTCGCTGAACTGGCCCTGCTGCAAGGAAAAAGCCACACCCTCCAGCCTTTCAGCCATCTGCCCCTGCTTGAAGGTGCCCAATTCGCCGCCCTGATTGGCTGTGGGGCCTTCCGAATATTGGCGGGCCAGCTCTTCAAAAACTTCACCGGCTTTCAGGCGGGCCAGCACATCCTCGGCCCGGCCTCGCACCTGCTGCTTGTTTTTGCCTTCTGTCAGAAAAAGAATTTCGCCCACCTCGACTTCAGGAAGCTCGGTGAACTGGCCGATGTTTTCCTGGTAGTACTGCTCCACTTCTTCGGTCAGTATGGTGACCTTGCTGTAGACGAACTGCTGCTGCATGGTCTGGACGATGAAGCGTTCGCGCAGGGCCGATCGATACTCCTCGTAAGTGGTTCCCTGCTGCTGGAGAATGCGCCGGAAGGTGTCCAAGTCGGGGATGTTGTTGTCCTGCAGGATGCTCTGGATGGCGGTCGACACGTCGTTTTCGATGTTGGCCAGCATCCCCAGCTCCTCGGCCCTTTGGATGATGATCTTGTTGAGGATCAGGTTGCGCAGCAATTCGTAGCGCTGCTTGCTGAACTCCGACTGCTGAGCCTGCGGATCCTGGAGCTGGGCATTGACGCTGGTCCGCAGCTTGCGCTCTTCATCGCGCAGATCGGTCAACGTGATGATCTCGGTGTTGACCTTGGCGACGATCTCGTCGAGGATCACTTCCTGGCTGGCATCGCTGCTGGCGTCATTCGACTGCGCCCGAAGGGTCCGTTGGGCGGCGAAGATCAGGCTCAGCGCCAACACAATGGCCAATCCGCCGAATCGGATTCTATTCATTGAGTTGGGCATGCCGCCTCCTCCACTCGGCCCGCAGCTCCTCGGAGCGCACTTCAATGGATGCATCCTTCAAAATTTGTTTCAGATAGCTGTCCAGGGCTTTGCGCTCCTTGCCGGCAAGCAGTTTTTCGTAGATCTCTTCTTGCACCTCATAAAACTTCTCATGGTGCCGAGGGACTTGTTCTTCTACCATAAAGAGGTGATAGCCGCGTCCGGACTGCACGGGTTGGCTGATTTCTCCCGCCTTCAATGAAAAGACCACCCGGTCGAATTCCTTGGGCAGAGTCCCTTCCTCAAATTGCCCCAGATCGCCCCCCCGATCCGCCGTGGTTCCCTTGGAATGCTGCCTGGCCGCCTCCTTGAAGGCCCGGATGTCGCCTGGGCTGAGGCCCGACCGGATTTCATCCAATCGGCTGCGGTCCTCGACCAGGATCTCCAGGACGTGGACGCGGTCGGCAGCGATGAATTCCCCGTAATGACGGCTGTAATAGTCTCTCGTCTCGCCCAAAGTGACATCGACCTCGGGGAGAATGCTGCCTTGAATCAGCTCTTGGACCTTCAGCAAGCGCCGCACCTGGGAGGCGGCATCCGGAGAAGGCTCGGCCCCTCCGGGATTCCAGGCCTCCAGCCTGGCTTGCAGCTCGGCTTCTTCGACCACAATCCCCGCCTGCTCGGCCCGGCTATCCAGAAGCATGCCCAGTACGAACTCCTCAAACAGCTGCCCTCGGCGCTCCAAGCTGAGGCTGTCCGGGGCAGAAGCGCCTTTGAGCCGCAGGAACTCCTCAAACGATTCACTGTCGATTTCTTTTCCATCAACAACAGCCAAGACACGCCCGGACGCCAGGTCATCATTGGCCTGGGTCGACCTCTCGACAATGGGTTGGGAGCAGCCCACCTGCAAAGCGGTCAGCGGCAGGGCAAGAAGGAGGGACGCCAGCCCGCAGGAATGGCCCGACCGACCGGCCGAGCGGAGGCTACAGGCCACTCCTGTGCCTGAATGAAACGGCGATTTGCGCATCCCCTTGCTGATCTCCCCTGATCCGTTGACATTTCCTGGGCCGGTGCCTGGCAGTGAGCAAGCCCTCGCGCCGCGAAGCCAATTATTTTAGCACAGCAGGTCGGGCGGCAAAGACGGTCGCAAGGGATTTGGCAGTGGTCTGTTTTGTGTGTTGCTGCCGATGGGATGGAACACGGAACAGGGAACACGGAACAAGGAAGAGGGCCGGAATGTCCGGGCTAGCGGCAATGCTGTTCACTTAAGAGGATTGGCAAGGATGGAGGCCACGTGCCGGGCTTGTCCCGGTCGGGCCGTGTTTGGCAGACCAGACGGGATCGGCAAAAACACGCCACCATCCGAGCTTGCCTCGGTGGGGCGGTGTTTGCCAAACGAGGGGCGAGATGACCGGATTGGCGGAAGAACCCGCAAAAGCTCCGAATTGCAGGGTGGCGGAGGGTTGCAGGCATTGGAATTGGATGGGGGATCTTGCAGCCGGTTGAATCCCAGCCGTGAAACATCGCTCCACGGAGTCAAGCTCCGTGGTGGCGATAGGGTTTTTGAAGCGGGTCTGG
>JANQFM010000396.1 GCA_028277865.1 Acidobacteriota bacterium | reverse complement strand
CCCGATACAGCAGGGCGTGATTCCAGCAGCAAAAGCTGATCCTCCAAGCGGTCGGACAGCTGTCGGCAAAAGTCCTGGTAGGGGTCGGGAGGCGGACTGGGCGGTGCTTTTTCGGCGCTTGCTGCCAGCTCCGGCTGAAGCTTCTCTTCGGGGACGCTCATCAGCGATTCCAGGCGCTCTACGAATGCTGCCCGGCCCGAAGGCATCTTGACGGCGTCCAGATCGCCTTTCAGGTCCAGCACGGCGTCGGCCACTTTCTGCTTTTGGCCAAGCAGGTAGAGCATTCGATGCTCGATACTGCCTTCTGTGACCAAGTTGATAACGCTGACGGGGCGTGTCTGGTGCTTGCGCCAGGCGCGGGCGATGCGCTGCTCCAGGCGGGCGGGATTCCAGGGCAGGTCGATGTTGATGACGTAGTTGGCGTTTTGCAAGTTGAGCCCCGTGCTGCCCGAGTCGGTGGAAAGGAAAAGCCGGCAGTCCGGATCCTCCTTGAACCGATGGATCTCCTTGCGCCGCTTGGGCTGGGGCACCGAACCCGTGTGCCAGGCGTAGTCGACTTCCAGTTCGTCCGCCAAGTCGCGCACCAGTTGCAGCATCCGCTCCCATTCAGAAAAGATCAGCACCTGGTTTTCGGGTTCATCCAGGGTTTCTTCCAGGATGTCGGCCAGTTCGTGCAGCTTGGGAGAGATGCGGCACTCCTGGTCGAGGATGTAGGGCGTGTCGCACAGCATCCTCATGCAGGCCAGCCACATCTGGAGCTTCTTGAACTCGTCCGCAGTGAGGGGGCGCCGCTTGCTAATGGCCAGCAGGCGGGCCACGCGGAGCTTGTAATCCTCATAGCGGGTCACCTGCTCCTCCTCCATTTCGACGAAAAAATTGTTGACCGTGCGTTCGGGGAGCTGGTCCTCAACCTCCTCCTTGCGGCGTCGCAGCATGTAGGGCTGGATGCGGCGGTGCAGCTCGCCCAGGTTGCGGTATTCATAAGGACGCCCCCTGTCGTCCAGCGAGTAAAACTCGCGGTTGAAGCGGAAGAGGGGGCCCAACACGGCAGGATCCAGGAAATCCATCAGGGAGTAGATGTCGTCGATGCGGTTTTCCAAAGGGGTTCCGGTGAGGACGAAAGCATAGCGCGACTGCAGCTGCTTGATGGTGCGGGCCGTTTTGGTGTGCCAGTTCTTGATGCGCTGGGCCTCGTCCAGGATGACCGCATCGGGTGCCAGCCGTCGGTTGACGTCTTCCAAATCGAACCAGATCTGCTCGTAGTTGCACAGGTTGTAAAAGGAGGGGTTGTCATATTTGCGGAGCCGGTGCTGGCGGGTGCCGAAGACCATCTGGGTGGAGGTGCCGCTGAAACGGGCGATCTGCTCTTCCCACTCAGCCTTGAGCGACACGGGAGAGACCACCAGCACCCGCTCGATCCCCCGCAATTCCCTCAGCAGCTCGCAGGCGGCAATAGCCTGGACGGTTTTGCCGAGTCCCATCTCGTCGGCCAGCAGGGCACGTTCGCTGAAAGCCAGGTGCAGCATCCCATCCTGCTGGTAGGGGTAAAGGGGCAGCCGAACCACGTCCAGGCTGCGCTTTCCCTGGTCTACCTCGTCCAAAAAACTCTGTCGGGCCTCGTCGCGCCGACGGCGGCGGCGCAGGTCCTCCACCCACTCCTCCAAATCCTGAGCCAAGCGGACCTCTTTGCGCAGCTCACCCGACGCCTCCTCGAGAGCCAGTTTGAGGGCGGGGATGGCCTGGACCGGATCGCCCAGCAGTTCCCCGTCGCCGGCGAAAAAGCGCGACAAAAGCCACTGGGCAGCCCCTGAAGTCTGAGCGGGCAGGCGCACCCGGACGCGTTCCTTGCCTTGGCGGTGAAGGAAGATCTCCACGCGCGGAGAGCCTTGTCTGGCCTGGCGGTCGAACAGCTTGGCGCGCCCTTTGCGCAGCTGGGCCAGCACGGCTTCGATGTGCTTGCAGGTCCCCAGCCCGTTGACGCGGTAGTCGGGGCATTGGCAGGAGTTCTCCAGCCCGCTCAGCGAGCAGACCTCGACCCGGTAAGAGCGCCCACCGGTGCCGGACTGCACCTGAAAAGCGCCGAAGAATGGCTGCTCCGGCTCCAATGGCTGGAAGGAAAAGGATTCCTGCTGGGCACGGATCTTGCGGCGTTCGATTTCCAGCTCGTCGGTGCTCATCCAGCCCACGAATCGGGGCTTCTTTTTCAGGGCGCGTCGAGCTTTCCGGTTCTTGGCCAAATCTGTTCTCCTGGGGCTGGAGGTAAGGTAACCGGTGAGACTTCGGAGTTCAACCGCGAAAAGGGCAATGGGGAGCCCGCCAAGGAATCGACTTGAGAAGCTCCTCGGCCGCCGCCGGGCCCGCCCCGGCGGAGCCCACGACTGGAAAGCTAGAATCGGTGGAGCCGAGGAATTGCGCATCCCCTCCCCCTGGGGCGGCATGCCGCCCCAGGGGGAGGGGATGCGCACTGAGAATGCGATGAAGTCGCTGGCTAGCCTTTCAGTCATTCGCTCCGCCGGGGCGGGCCCGACGGTGGCGTCTTTGCCAGGATTCATGGCACATGCTTCCGTCAAATCAGCAGAATTGGGACGGATTAAACGAATATGTATTGTGGCACCTGAGCCCGGGGAGAAGCGATGGATCCCGACGAAGGACCGATCCCGAAGGGATCAGGGAGATTAGCCGGTGGTCAAGCCATCCCGGCGCGGCCACCGGAACAGGACGCAAAGAATGATGTGCCCTGAAGGGGCGCCGGAAGAAGAGCGTTTGCTCGGCTTTTGTGGCAGCTTCTTCAGGGATTCTCCCGGGGGCGCAGGCCGCGACCCAGGGTTTTTGGAGTCACTCGGATTGCTCAGACTGCAGGGCCAGCAGTTGGCTTTGGCGGGCTAGTTGCCCAAGCTCCTGAGCTGAAATGGCCTGGCTGCAACCCAACTCATCCAGACTTCCAAACCAATCGGCCGCCTGAAGCCTGAAGCCGTCCGCCAGAGCCTTCAGCCCCACCCTGTAGCGCAACAGGCATCTCGTCTGACGATGGGAGGGCCGGTTGTCCAGTCGGCCCAGAATCTTTCGACTGACCTCGGCGAGG
>JANQFM010000385.1 GCA_028277865.1 Acidobacteriota bacterium | reverse complement strand
GCGCGAAGTAGCTGGTGGACTGCTGGGCCGCAAAAAGGGGGTCGGCCAACAGGACTTTGAAGTACCCGTCGGCGCCATCGTACATCTCGTGGTTGGAGTTGAGGGTGAACGACTTGTTGGTTCCCTGCAGTGGCCAGAACTTCAGGCAACGCTTCTTTTCCTCGTGCGAGGTCCCGGCATAATAAACGTCCCCAAGGTGAATCAAGTGGTCGGGCTTGATCTGAAAGCGGATGCATTCGCTGATCTGGACAGCCGGGGAGAGCCCCGATCCATATTGCCCGGTCCCCCAGTCGCCCGTTATGGCGATCTTGAGCTTGCCTGCAACTTTGACGATGGCCGGATTGGTCTCAAAGGGATGCTTGTGGTTCTTTTTCAGGGCCCACACCAAGAGGGCTTCCAGCCATTCGGGATCCAGCTGCTCGAACTTCCCGAAGCCGTATATTTCGCCCATCCGGTCTACGGGGGGCCTTAATCCTTCCCGATGCTTGCCCAGCAAATCGCCGGGATCGCTGTTCATGACCGCTCCCAGATGGGCCAGCCCATGATTGAAGTGAGCCGTGCTTTCAGGAGGCTCCCGTCCCTCGAAACAGGCCAAGGCATGCTGGTAGGCTTCCTCAGCCTCGTCCTTGAGCCTTTCCAGCCTGCTAAAGCGGTTCCCCAACTGGTCAATCTTCTCCTTCACAGATTCGAGGCTCTTTTCAGCCTGATCTTCCAATTGGTCTCGAATCCCCTCGAACTTTTGCTTGAACTCGCTCCATAAAGCCATGATGCCTCCCTGTTTGCCGGTTTTGTAGAATCCAGAAGCAGCCGCCATCTTACATCATCCCGAAAGAAGAGGCCCGCGCTTCGAGCCGAACCTTGCACTTCTGGGCCAAGATGCGACAATAGGGTGCTGATTGTGCGCGAGACTGACGCATGAAAGTCCGTGATCTGGTCGAACTCCCCGTCATCAAGACCGTCGTCCACCTGCGCGATGCCCAGCAGGAAGCGGAAAGGGAACGGCTGGTCGACAACTTCATCCTCACCGACGAAGTGCGCACCGGATTGCGGGTCATCCTGCAGCAAGTGATACGCAATGAGGGGGGCGGATACTTTCTGAAAGGGCACTACGGATCGGGCAAGTCCCATTTCCTGGCCTACCTGGGGCTCATCCTCAGCCTCCCCGAATTCCTGGATACCTTCCTGGACCGCTACCGCAAGCTTCACTCCAGCCAAGCGATGGCGCTGCAAGGATTGAAGTCACGCCGCATTGCCGTGGTTTCGCTCTCGCTGGTGGACCACCGCAGCACTTCCTACCTGGAGGACATCCTCTCGGCAGCCCTGCGTGAACGCCTGGCCGGACTGCCTTCCGAAAGCCCCTCCCCGGATGGGGAAGTTTCCTGGGAGGAGCTGCTGCGCCCTCACCGGGAGGCCTTGCGCGCCTATCTGGATGAACGCGGCCTGCGCTACCAGGAATTCATCGAGGATCCCGAAAGCCTCTCGGAGTTCGCCAATCAAGCCGGATTGCGCCTGCCCCGCCGGCACAGCCGCAAAGATTTCCTGGAGGCCGTCTTTGAAGCGCTGAAAAAGGAAGGTTGCGACGGGCTGCTGCTGCTGGTGGACGAGCTGAGCGAATTCCTGCGCTCCAAGCCTTCGCTGCGCCACTTCAACGAGGACATCCGCTATCTGCAGTTTTTGGGCGAAGCCAGCAAGCGTCACGGCCTGTGGGTGGTGGCGGCGCTGCAGGAGTACCTGGAGGAAACCGGCGAGATCAACCAGGAACTCTTCAACAAGATCAAGGACCGATATCCGGCCCGCATCCAACTGAACGCCCATCACGTCAAGACGCTGGTCAGCGAGCTGCTGGTGCGCAAAAAAGCGGCCGCCGACGAAGTCCTGGGCAAGCTGTACGGCAAGTTCAAGACCTCCTTCCCCCACTTCGCCGTCAGCCGTCAGGAATTCTGCCGGCTTTACCCCGTCCACCCGGCCTCGATCGATCTGCTTGACGACCTCAAGCCGCTGTTTTCCAAGACGCGCGGCTTCATCGACTTCATTCACCACCAGATTCAAGGGGACCGTTCCCGGAGCATCCGGGGACTGATGGACCTGCCGGTGGACACCCTGCTTTGCCCCGACCGCATCTTCGACCACTTCCTGGACCGCATGAAGGAAACCATCGAATTGCTGCCTTTCATCGAGACGGTCTACGGCTTTTTCGAAAGGGAGGTGGGTTCGATCCTGGAAAATGCAGAGGATCAGCGCTACGGGCTGCGCCTGATCCGCCTGCTCATCCTGCAGGACATCTCACCTGCCAAACGTGCCTTCAGCGTCCGCCAGCTCAGCGAAATGCTGCTGGAGCGGATCACCGACCTGGACCCGGAGGTCAACTATCAGTACACGGCCGACATCGCCAACCAGCTTTACGAAAAAGGCGGCTACCTGGAGGTTTCCGATGAGGCAGGCGACCTGCAGGAGCGCAGCTACCGGATCCGTTTCGAGGCCAATATCCGCTCCATCGTGGAACGCAAGCTGGAGTACAAGAAGCAGGTCTTGAAGTCGCAGGGCCGACGCATCGCCGAGAGGGTCTTTCCCCGCCTGGCGGCCCGAATGGCCTATTTCGAAGACCTGCTGCCTGCAAGCCGCCAGCTGATGGCTGCGGACTGGCAGAAGACCCGCCGCACCGGAAGCCTGGAGGTCGCACCGGCAAATGAAGGTGCCCCCTCACCGCAAGAGGCGCCGCCAAAGGGAAGTCCAAAGGCCCAGGAGTTCCGCCTTATCGTCCTGCTTCCGGGCCAGCAGGCCCAAACGGCCCTGAAGCTGATCGAACCCGATGAGGAGACGGTGGGGATATACGTCCCGGCCCCGCTGCAGGATCCTCAAAGCGGCCTGCAGGCACTGGCGCTGCTGGAGCTGCTTGACGAATACCAACAGGACGCTTCGGCCCAGGGCGAGCGCATCCGCCGCCAGCTGGAAAGGCTTATCGAAGAGGCCGTACAGCCGCTGGCCTCCATTTTCCAGTCCTGCTACCAGCGGGGGCAGTTCCTGTCGCCCCAGGGAGAGGTTCTCCACCATTTCGAGGGCGGCGCCGCCCCGCGCCTGCGCGAACTGCTGGAAGATGCTGTCGAGCATCTGCTGGAATGGCGCTATCCCAAGCATTACCTGATCGCTCCCCAGCAGGAGTACTACCCGCAAGCCGCCCTCAACGAACTGGGCGACTTCTTCCGCGACATGTCCGCCGAATCCTTCGAGAAGCTGCGCTGGGGACGCACCGTGCTGGACGGCTTTTTGCTCCCCACCGGCATCCTCAAGCGCAGCCGCAAGGAGTACCGCTTCGCCGTCACCACATCCGAATGCGCCCCATTGCAGCTGCTGCTGGACTGGCTGGCCGCCGAATCGTTGGCTGGCCGGGAGGGCCTTTCCGCCTCTGAGGCGGCCGGACGCCTGGCCCGCTCCGAGTACGGCATGAGCGAGCTGCAGTTCAAGCCGTTCTTGATGGCCGCTGTTTTCGCAGGCTTTCTGGTGGCCCGCCGCCAGGGGCGCCGCCTGCCCGTGAGCCGCCTGGGCGCGCGGCAGCTTTATGAGATCGACCAGTTGGAGGCCGGGGAAACCGTCAGCCAGCGCACCCTCAATCTGCTGACCCAGCTGGAATTCCTGCCCAAGCGGCTGCGCCGCTCGTCGCTTTCCTTTGCCGAATGTTCCCAGGCCTGGGAGCTGCTGCGACGCCAGCGCCACGAAATGGAGCACCGCCTGCAGGATCTGGAACGCATGCTGCAGCGCTTTTCCGAGTACCGCGCCTTCCAGGGCCTGGACCGCGAAAAGGCTGGGCAGCTCATGGAGGATTCGCGCCAATTGGCCCGTTCGGTCAAACTCAGCCTGACGCCCATCGAAGGGCTGGAAACCTTCTCCGAGGCTGCCTTGGATGCCCAAAAGGCCAACCATCTCATCTCCGGCCTGGAAGCGATGCATCACTTTTTTAGTGAGCACTTCGCCGGATTCTCCTTTGTGGCCGGTTACCTGGAAGGCGCCTCCCAGGCCATTCCCGGTTCAGAGGCCTACGAGGCAGTGAAGGAACCGCTGGAGAAGATTGCCTCCCAAATGAGGGACTGGGATGCGGCGGGGAAGGCGGGGCGCTTTGAAGCGCTCAAAGAGGATTTCGACGCCTGGCGCCACCAGTATGCCTCGACCTACCAGGAGGAGCATCAACGCTTTTACTCCCAGGAAGCGGGTTCTCAGGTCGAACAAGTTCTCCAAGGCGATGCCTTTCAAACGCTGCAAAAGCTGGACCGGCTGCGCCCTCTGGGCGGCGAAGGGGCGGCGGCCCGCATCGAGGAGTCGATGGGGCGATTGCAGCCGTCGCCCTGCCACCGCTCGGTGTTCGAAGAGCTGCAGCAGCGTCCTCAGTGCAGCTGCGGCTTCCGGTTGGGGCAGCTGCGCAAAGAAATCCGCACCAAAAAGATCGAAGCTGAAATCCGTCAGCGGCTGGACCAGATGGCCGCACAGGTCTCCCATCCGCGCTTCCAGGAGTTTTTGGACCGATACGAATTTCAGCGCCGCCAGTCGGAAAGCAAAGCGGAAAAAGAGTCGGCCTCGGATTCCTCCTTGCAAGGAGTCGCGCAGCTTCGCCAGGCCGGAAATACCGCTCAGTTGGTGGAATGCGCCAAAGAACTGGGATCGGGCTTCATCGAACGGCTCAACGCCTTCGAACCCGACCGGGAGCCCTTCGCCCGCAAGTCCCTTTCCGATTTTCTCTACCAGATGGGCTCAACGCCGCACCCTCGATCAGAATGGCTGAAACGCTTCGGCCAGTGGCTTGAGGAAGGGCTCTCGGACTCCGCCCAGCCCATTCGGCTTTCGCTGCGCCCCGACAAGCCGCAACAGGACGAAGACCTGGAGCTGGAGGGACTGATCCGCAACTGCGAGAAGGCTCTGTTGGAGGACTTCCAGCGCCTCACTCGGCGGGAGTTCTTCATCCGCCTTCACTCGGCGGCCCTGCTGACGCGCCACCAACTGCCGGCCCCGGAGTCGCCTGCCAGCCTTCCCTTGCTGCCTTCCGACACTACGCTGGACGCCTATGCCCGGTTAGCCTTGGTTCCCGAAGTCGCGGCCGCCCGGGCCGCCCAGGAAGCCCGGCAAAGCCTGGAAGAGATGCTGGGCGAATCGGGCTATTCCGACTTGGAGCTGCTGCAGGACTCGGCCCTCAAGTTGGCAGGGGTTGTGTGCCGTGAGACCGTCCTGCCCGGCCTAGTCCGCTGGGCCACCCTGCGCCTGCTTAAAAAGCTGGCCCATGCCGCCCGGCGCAGCTTCACCCAGGTGCACAAGCTGCTGGCCGAGAAATGGTCGCTGCCCGCCAGCGGAAACGAGTTGCCCCAACGGCTGCAGGCCCGCACTTTGTTGGAGTCGTTCTTGGCCGTTTATCGCAGCGATGAAACGCTGCTGGACTTGATTGAGGAATCCCCCTCGCTGGCCCGCCTGGAGCGTTGCTTCAGCGAAGATGCCTGTCGCATTCCGTACCATTCAGATCGCTGCCGGGTTCACCTGGAGCAGCTGGACGGCCGCAGCCATCTCGATTTCGACTCGAAATCCAAGTCGCTGGGGGAGGCCTTGCAGCGCTTCAACAACCTCTTCGCCCAGTCCGCCGGTCAGGAGGACGAGAAGCTGAGCCGGGTGGAACAGGTTTTGGAGGAGGCCGTGCCGGGATGGATCGAGGAGTCCGGCGCCCAGTCCAGCCGGCTGCTCTTCGTCGACTGCCTGGCCTGGCCCTTGTGGACGCTGCTTTCCGAACGACTGCAGCAGCGCATGCCGGCTCGTGTCCGCCTCATCGAAGCCCGTGTGGCCCACGCCTACCAGCCGTCCAACACCTTGGAGCAGGTCACCCGATGGATCGCCGCCGGTGGCCCGATGGCCCAGGACCGCCTGCAAAAAGGATTCTCGTTCCCCAGCGGAGACGAAGAGGGCGTGGCCTACAAGCTGGACTGGGTGGACGAGAAGATCCACACCAGCCGCGAAAGCCCCTATTTCCTTTACGAGGAGATCCTGGAGCAGCTCTCTTCCCAACTCGGCGCCATCCTCAACGAGCTTCCGGCGGGGACTTTGCTGGTGGTCTTCTCGGATCACGGCTTCATCGAGAGCCCGCATTTCGATCCAGGCGACAAGTATAAGCGTCCACGCTATGGCCATGGAGGGAATTCGCCCTTCGAGACTGTGGTGCCGGTGGCGGCGTTTTATGCGGGGAGCGGGGGAGTGTGAGAGGAGGAGAGGGGGAGGGGATAACCGCAGAGGACGCAGAGAGAAGACGCAGAGAGACGCAGAGCATATCCAAGAGGATCTTCTCTCGGCCCTCTGCATTCTGCCTCTGCGCCCTCTGCGGTTA
>JANQFM010000269.1 GCA_028277865.1 Acidobacteriota bacterium | reverse complement strand
TGCTTGTAGACTTCCATCAAAACAGGGATCTTGATGGCGCTGCCCTGGGGGAAGACCCAGTCGGCGTGATGCTCGAAGCGTTGGCCGTCTGTCAGGTCGACGATGCTATAGGACACTACGCCGTTGGCAGTCGAGGCGATTTCCTGCAGGCGTGCTTCGGTCTTTTGGCGTATTTCGTCCCAGTGGGGGGATTGGGCTTGGGCGGTGTTGAGTAGAAGAGCGAGAAGAGGGAGCCCGCGTTTCAAGCGAAGGGGCATAGAGAGCTTGCGAACCAAGGGCGCGAAAGTCACACGAAAATAGCGCGAAAAGCTGTCGTGTCTCTTTCGTACGGTTTTCGCGTCCATTCGCTCTCCGCTCTCCTACATCATGCCAAGCTGCAACTGGGCCGCTTCGCTCATCATTTCCATGTTCCAAGGAGGCTCCCAGATGACCTCAACGTTGGATTCGGTGACGCCATCGGCTTCGGCCACCTTCCCTTCCACTTCGGGAGGCAAGGATTCGGCCACGGGGCACATGGGGGAGGTCAGGGTCATTTTGATGTCGACTTTGCCTTGGGCGCTGATGTCGATGTTGTAGATCAAGCCGATATCGTAGATGTTGACTGGGATCTCGGGATCGTAAATCTCTTTGAGGGTTTCGACGACCCGTTTTTCGACTTCCGGGTCTTCGGAATTGATGACGGTCGGTAACTCGGCCATGGGCAATCACCTCGGAGAGAAGCGGAAAAGGGCTCGGATCACTCGGTGGTCACCGGCGCCTTGTCTTGGTTCAAAGCGGCCTGCAGGGTGTGCCAGGCCAAGGTGGCGCATTTGACGCGCACGGGATACTTTTTGACGCCTTCAAAGACTGCCAGCTTGCCGATCTCACAGCTATAGCTCTCTTCGTCCTGACCGGTCACCAAGTCGTGAAAGCTGTCCATCAGTTTGCGGGCTTCTTGGACAGTCTTGCCTTTCAGGCTCTCGGTCATGAGCGAGGCGGAAGCGGTGGAGATGGCGCATCCGGCTCCCTGGAAGGTCACGTTGCGGATCAGGCCCTTTTGGATCTCAATGAAGACCTTGACCTTGTCGCCGCAAAGGGGATTGTGTCCTTCGGCCTGAAGGTTGGCCGAGTCCAAGGCTCCAAAATTGCGCGGGCTCTTGTTGTGGTCCAGAATGACTTCCTGGTACAGCTCGTCGAGTTGGGACATCATCAGGAAAACACCTCCTGGACTTTGCGCAAAGCTGCAAAGGCCGCATCGATTTCCTGGCGGGTATTATAAAAGCAAAGCGAAATCCGTGCCGTGGCCGGTATCTGGTAGCGGTCCATCACCGGCTGGGCGCAGTGATGACCCGTCCGAATGGCGATCCCCTGCTGGTCCAAAATGGTCCCGATGTCGTGGGGATGGACCCTGTCGATGGTGAAGGACAGCACGCTCGACTTTTTATCAGCCGTTCCGACGATTTGCAAACCGGGGATTTGAAGAGCCTGCTCAGTCGCATACTCCAGCAGGTCGTGCTCGTAGCTGGCGATGTTCTCCAATCCCAGGCTCAGCAGGTAGTCCACTGCAGCGCCCATCCCGATCGCGCCGGCGATGTGAGGCGTGCCGGCCTCGAACTTGAAAGGGATTTCGTTGTAGGTGGTCCCCTCGAAGCTGACCGAAAGGATCATGTCGCCGCCGCCTTGATAAGGCGGAAGCCGTTCCAGCCAGTCGGCCTTGCCGTAAAGGGCGCCGATGCCGGTGGGCGCGTACATCTTGTGCCCCGATATGGCATAGAACTCGCAGTCCAACTCTTGGACATCGACGGGATAATGCTGCACGCACTGTGCGCCGTCGATGACAACTGGGATGCCCCGCTCATGGGCCAAGTCGACGATGCGCTTGACGGGATTGACCGTGCCCAAGGCATTGGAGACATGAACCACCGAAACCAGCTTGGTGCGGGGGCCGAGCAACTCTTCGAACCGGTCCATCTCCAGCTGCCCCGACTCGTCGATGGGAATTACCCGCAAGACAGCGCCGGTCCTCTGGCAAAGCATTTGCCAGGGCACGATGTTGGAGTGGTGCTCCATGTTGGAGACGACAATCTCGTCCCCCGGTTTGAATTGTGCAGAGAGGCCGTTTGCGATCAGGTTGATGCCCTCGGTCACGCCGCGAAGCCAGACGATTTCGCGGCTGTCGGCGGCATTGATGAGGCGCTGGACCTTGACTCGGGCTCCTTCATAGGCTTCGGTGGCCACTTGGCTGAGACGGTGAACGGCCCTGTGGACGTTGGCATTGCCGACGCTGTAGTAATTGGTGACTGCTTCGATGACCGTGCGGGGCTTTTGAGTGGTGGCAGCGTTGTCCAGATAGACGAGATCAATGCCATAAACCTGCTCATGCAGGATGGGAAAGTCCTGCCGGACCCGATCCACATCCAAGGCGGCTTGGGTGATCACCCCCGGGGAATCCATTTCAGTTGGCCTCCCTCACCAAATCGCCGTTTGGCAGCAATCCCGCCAGGTAGGCATGCAGTTCGTCGCGCAGCGGCTGGTGGCTGATCTTGGCCAGAACCTCGCTGGCGAAGGCATATATCATCAAGCTGCGTGCCGCCTGCTCTTCGATCCCGCGTGAACGCAGATAAAAAAGGCCGTCCTTTTCCAGCTGTCCGATGGTTGCGCCGTGGGTGCACTTGACGTCATCGGCATAGATCTCCAACTGGGGCTTGGTATTGATGAGCGCATTGTCGGACAGGATGAGGTTGTCGTTGGTCTGTTTGGAGTCGGTCTTCTGAGCGCCGGGGCGTACGATGATGCGACCGTGAAAGACCCCCCGTGACTTGCCGTCCAGGATGCCTTTGTAAAGCTCTCGGCTGTCGCAGTGGGGCTGGGCGTGCTCCATGGTGGTGAAGTTGTCCACGTGCTGCTTGCCGTTGGCTACGAAAAGGCCGTTGAGGGCGCAATAGCCGCCCTCTCCATCCAGCACGGTGGCGATGTTGTTGCGCACCAGGGATCCGCCCAAGGACATGTTGTGCATGCGGTAGTTGCTGTCGCGCCCCTGGCGGGCCTGGGTACATCCCACGTGAAAGGCCTGATGGCTTTCCAGTTCCAGCTTGTAATGGTCCAGCACGGCGTTGTCGGCCAGGACCGCTTCGGTGACCGCATTGGTAAAGTAGCGGTTGTCGTCCAGTGCCGAGTAGTTTTCGATGATCGAGGCTTGGCTGTTGGCCTCGATCAAGAAGAGGTTGCGCGGGCAGGCCAGGCTGTCCGAGGCCCTTTCAGTAACCAGGAAGAGCACCTGGATAGGCTCTTCGATGACCTTGTCGGCTTCAACATGGATGAAGGCACCTTCACGCAAGAAAGCAGTGTTGAGGGTGCTTAAGGCCTCTTTGGGGTCGGCAGCGTGGCGCCCCAGATGGTTTTCAATCTTCTCGGACTCTTTTTCCAGCACCTCGGAAAGAGGGGCCACCCGCAGACCGTCGGGCAGGGAGTCGAGTGCTGAGAGCCCGGGTGCGAATTGGCCGTTTACGAAGGCCAGGCGCACCCGGCCCAGCCCTGCAAAGGGAATCTGCTGCAGGCTCTGGGAAGTGAGGGAATCCAGGTCCGAAGGCGCCGGGCCGAATTCGACTTTGGTGAGCGGGCTGAGGTTGGTGTACTTCCAATCCTCGTCGCGCAGGGTGGGGAATCCCATCTGGCTGAAGCGCTCCATTGCTTCCCGGCGCATGCTGCGCACCCACATGGGGCCGGAATCTCCGAAGCGGGCCTCGAATTGGGCGAAGTTGTCTCGGTAGGTTTCGATTTCTTTATTGGCAGTTTGCAGCATCCGTCAATCCTCTCGCTAAACAGGGGGACCGGAGGCCGGAAACCGGCAAAGGAATCCGGGAATCCAGGGCTCTGAAACCAGAATGGCTGGATAGCCCTGAACGTCCTCCTCCAATGCTTCCCTCCGTTTCTGCCGGTTTCCGGTCACCGATTTCCGGTTTCCGGTTTTCCAACTCTGCACTATGCGCTTACGGCGGCAGCCTCTTCCAGCCAGGAGTAACCCTTGTCTTCCAGGTCCAGGGCCAGGCTCTTGTCGCCCGACTTGACAATCCGACC
>JANQFM010000214.1 GCA_028277865.1 Acidobacteriota bacterium | reverse complement strand
GGGGCCTCGGATATTAGCCGGTGGTGAAGCCGTCTGCGGCGAAGCCACCGGAACTGCCGCACCCTCATTCCGCGCCCCGGCAGGGGCGCTGGACTAGCCGATAGCATCGGGCCTCCGCGGCGCTGTTCCCAGCGCCCTTCCAGGGCGCCAGAGGATTCTTGGGGCGCTCTCCGGTGGCTGCGCCGCCCGAGGCGGGTGACCACCGGCTAATATCCAACGCCCTTCCAGGGCCAATCGAATCTCCAGATCAGAAACTCTTTGAAGGTATGAGGCGGCTCGCTACCGCTAGCCAGGACCAGAAGCAGCGCCGATTCAGGCCCTGCCTCCCCATTTGCCGGATGACCCAGAACCGAAGAACCAAATCAAAACCGGCTTTTTTATCGTCCTGACTCCTCAATTCGGGGATTAATTTCAATATCCACGACAGCGTCCCAAGAATCTTTGCGCCACTGGACGGCTTCCCAGGCCAGTCCGGCCTTTTCCAGGTAGAATTCGATGACTGACCTGGAATAGGGTTGCCCGGTCAGACCTTGAAGCGGCTCCAGTTCCGGAATGCCCGGAGGGAGGCTGACTTGGCCGATCATGTATCTCTGGCCGACATCCACTTCGACAGTAAAGTCGAGGGTTTTGGCCGCCATTCCGAATTCAGCTGAAGTCTTGAAGTCAAAGTACCCGTCATGCCGGTACTGGTCCGTCAACTGGCGGCTCAAGCGCTTCATGAGTGCCAGGTTGGCTGGAGAGCCGACCGAAGCGGCTTCCTCGAATGCCCTCGAGATTTCCTCGTCAGAGGTCAGGGCAGAAATGCTGCCGAAAGTGAACTGCGGCCCCTCGCTGATTTCGCAGAATACCTGGGTCGGACTTGCCAGCTCGATGTCTAGCTCGACCACCTTGAATTGGACGAATCCATTGCTGAGATAGAAGTCCTTCAGGTCGCGGTTGATGTCTTCGGCCAAGGCATCTTCTTCATCAGGCCTCGGCGTCAACCTCAGGGCCGAAACCAGAACGCTTGCTGAAAATGATCGGTTGCCTGCAAAAGTGAAGCGGTAAGCGGCCCTCTGAGCAGCGGAGGTGGAATCTTCGGGCTTGAACCCGGCCAGCGTATGACTTCGCGCATCATTTGCGTCAGGCAGGCTTGAAGCGGTTGGATTGCCGCCGCGTATCCCAGCTTTCTCGACGTTTCTTGAAGCTGTGGAATGCTGCATCGCGGTTTGTCGCCTGTCATAAAGCAGGAACCCGGCCAAGACCGCAAATGCTGCCAGCAGCACGCCAGTGAGGATCCTTCCGTATTTCATGGCCGAGCTACCTGCAGAGTCCACAAAAGGCTATCAACAAGCGAAGCGAGAGTAAAGAAGTTCGGACGGCGAGGCACCGACCTGCTCAACGAAATCAAGGACACGACTTTGCTGATCACCGGACAAGTCATCCAAGCTGAGTCTCTGTGGATTCCTTCAGCGATGCCAGGCCTTGGGCCAGAGCATCGCTTTCGCCTCCGATGCCGATGCGCATAAAGCCATCCATGCCGAAGACGTCGCCCGGCAGGATGAAGAGGCTGTCTTCGTCGCGTAGCCTTTGGCACAATTCGGTCGAGTTGATAGGGAAGTTGTAGCGGAGATAGGCCATGCCTCCGGCCTGGGGAGGCACAAACGAAAAGACGCCTTGGCTTTCTCTCACCCACTCCTGCAGAATCTGAAGGTTGCGGCGCAGCAGGCGACGGTTGCGCTGCAGGATTTGGCGGCGGCGATCGGGTTGCAGAATGATCTCGGCCACGAACTCACTCAGAGGGGAGGTCGTGATGGTGGTGTAATCGTTGTGGTGCCAAGCCTTGGCGATGAACGATTGCGGTCCGGCCAGCCAGCCGATCCGCAAGCCTGGATGGGCCAAGGCCTTGGAAAGCCCTGAGGCCACGATGGCCTGGGGGTCCAGATCTCGAAAGCTGGGACCCTCCGGCCCGGTCAGTTCCACGCCTTTGTAGACTTCATCGGCATAGACGATTGCACCGCAACGGTTGGCCGATTCGACGACCGATTCCATGGCGGTCGGCGTCAGGAC
>JANQFM010000141.1 GCA_028277865.1 Acidobacteriota bacterium | reverse complement strand
CGCCGCCCCCGTAGCCCGAGGCGCCCAGGATGCCCACCTTTACTGAGGCCATCGCCGAAGTTTCTCCTGCACCACTTCAAAGAGCCTGCCGCCGTTGTGCAAAGCGTTGGCGGCGGCCACGCCCAGATTCTGCGTCAGGTAGTCGACGCCCATCCGGCTGTCGGTGACAGAGCCGGAGACGACGTCCACTGTCAGGCCTTTGCGTCTCAGCAGTTCGATTCCTCCCCAACTGGCGACGAAATCCCCGGCGCAGTAGACCAATGCGGCGCAGAACCGCATCAGCTCCTCATCCTCAAAGAGTGACTCCACCTCGTATAGGCCCAGGATGCCGTCGCCCAGCTCCAGCACGATGGCGTCGGGACGACCGGCGTTCAACTCGGCCACAATGGCCCGCGCCAGAGGCGACAGGTCGTCCAGCCCCACCGTGCAAGGGTGGCCGCAGTCCAGGAAGGTCAATGCTCGAACGGCGCCGTGATCGAGCATGTCAAGAGGGTCGCGCAGTGCGGCAACGCCCGACAGCTTGCCTGCCGCCACTCGCATCCCGGCATGGGTCATCCGCTTGATCAGTTCGCAGGCCGCCTGAGTCTTGCCCGAGTCCATGCAAGCACCGGCCACCAAAACTATTGGAGCGCTGCGGGGCAGGGTATCGGCCTCGGCGAGTGCCGACTGGTTCAGGTTGAGGGGACTCCCGTCTTGGAAGACCTGCCCCAAGAACTCGGCTTCGATAGCAGGGCCGAGCAGGTGATGACGGCCGGTGCAACGCCCCATCAGGCCGGCCAGGCTGAGGATGTGCAATCGTCCGCCAGGCACCAGGTCATCAGGCACGTCGCCCACAAATCCCTTCAGGGCGCGGCGTGGACCCAATACCCCCACCAGTACGTCCTGGGGGTTGATGCGGGCCAGGCGCCCATTGGGTAATTCCAGCTGGTTGTACTGGAAGGAGTCGGTCAACACCCGCACAGCCACCGCATCCCCCCTTTGGGCGGGGCTGCGAAAAGAAATCGAAAGCTCTTCAGGCAGCCGCAGGTTGACCGTGCAGGAACCGATTTTTTCCGCCCGGACGACCTGGACAGGCGGAGGCTTGGGGGTTTTTGCCACCGTCTCAGCCAGCATGAGCCGCCTCCGCCGTCAGGGTTGCCGCAGCAGTTTCGCCAAGTGAGCGCCGGCCCTGTTGGGCCTGCATGCGCAGGCGAAGCCCGTTCAAGCGGATGAACCCTTCGGCATCGCGCTGGTTGTAGACATCGTCTGCTTCAAAAGTGGCCAGTTCATCGGAGTAGAGCGAAAAGGGCGAACGGCGCCCCAACACTGTGCAGTTTCCCTTGTAAAGCTTGACGCGGACGCTGCCGGTGACGTTTATCTGGCTGTCATCGACCATTCTGCGCAGCAACTCGAATTCGGGCGAGTACCAGAATCCGTTGTAGATCAGCTCGGAAAGCTTGGTCCCCAGCGAATCGCGCAAATGCATCACCTCGCGGTCCATGGTGATCGATTCCAATGCCCGGTGAGCGGCGTGCAGGACGGTCATGCCAGGCGTCTCGTAGACGCCTCGGTTCTTGATGCCCACAAAGCGGTTTTCGACCAAGTCGACACGCCCCACACCGTGCTCGCCAGCCAGTTGGTTGAGGGCTTCCAGCAGCGACCGGGCCGGGAAGGACTGTCCGTCCAAAGCAACGGGAACGCCTTTTTCAAAGTCGACTTCCAGCACCACGGGCTGCTGGGGCGCTTCTTCGGGTGAGCGGGTGAGCAGGAAAATCTCTTCAGGAGGCTCGGCCCAGGGATCCTCCAGAATGCCTCCTTCGAAACTGGCGTGCATCAGGTTGCGGTCGATGGAATAAGGCTTGGCCTTGCTGGCCGTCACCGGGATGTTGTGCTGGGCAGCGTAGTCGATCAGATCGCTGCGGGACCGGAGGGGCCATTCCCTCCAGGGTGCGATCACCTGAACGCCAGGGGCAAGAGCCTGATAGGCCAGTTCGAAACGGACCTGGTCGTTGCCTTTGCCGGTGGCGCCATGGGCAACCGCATCGGCATCCTCCTGCAAGGCGATTTCGATCTGGCGGCGGGCGATGATGGGACGCGCCAAAGAGGTCCCCAGCAGGTAGCAGCCTTCGTAGATGGCGTTGGCCTTGAGAGCTGTCCAGACGAATTCTTCCACAAACTCGTTGCGAAGATCCTCCACATAAAGCCTCGAGGCGCCCGTGGCCAGAGCCTTTTCCTCCAATCCCGCAAGCTCCTCGCCCTGCCCCACGTCCGCGCAGTAGGCCACCACTTCACATCCGTATTGCTGCTTGAGCCACTTCAGCATCACCGAGGTATCCAGGCCCCCCGAGTAGGCCAGCACAATCTTCTCGACATGTTGCATTTTTAGTTTTTCTCCTATTCCTCGTAGTGCCTTCACTTCAGCAGCTGGAGGATTCTCTGGATGGCCCGGTTTTGCTGCTGGCGTCCTTTGACGGCCACAAAAATGGTGTCGTCGCCGGCCACCGTCCCCACGATTTCGGGAATGTCCGCACTGTCGAGGCGAACGGCCAGCATGTTGGCCTGGCCCGGATTGGTTTTGAGCACCACCAAGTGATCGCCCGCCGTGTCGAAATCGAGCTTCCAGCCCGATTGCCGGGCTTCCAGGCTAGGAAGGCGGTAGCGGCCCTGGCGCTTGACCGCACCCAACTCGTTGAGGTCTCGCGAGATGGTGGCCTGAGTGGCCTCCACACCTGCTTGTTCCAACTCGGCCACCAGATCTTGCTGACTGGCCGCCTCACTGCGCGACAGAATTTCCACAATGAACTTTTGCCTCTGCTGCTTGGTCATGTATTTCTGCATAGAATTGTGCATATATGCATAAAAATAGAATATTATTCAAGCACAGTGACTGATGCGCTGTCAAGCAAAAAAAGGGAGCCCATGAATTAGGCACGGAATCTCCCTCGGTTTTCCCGCTTCAATCTTGATCTCTGAACAAGTCCAGGTAGGAGACGAAGCGGTACTGGCGGTGGCGCTTCTGTCCTGTGGACTCGCGAACGATTTCCAGCCGCTCGAATTCCTCGACCAGTTTGCCCGCTGTGGCGTAAGCGCAGCCCAGGTGGTTCTCGGCCATACGAACAGAAATGATGGGTTGCTCAAAGAGGTAATCGAGCAAGCGCAGCCCGTTGTGGCGACCGGGAAGGTATTGGTTGACGGTTTGGCGGTGCTGTTCAAGCAAGCCTAGGATGGCTCGCGCCCTCCGGGTGGCAGCGTGACTGGTGAGATAGACGCCCTGCAAGAAGAATTTCAGCCAGCTTTCCCAGTCCCCTTGGTTGCGAATGGCCATCAGGCGATCGAAATACTCTGCACGGTGAGCCTTCAGGTAGTGACTGAGATAGAGCAGCGGTTGGGCCAGGACTTGGCGCTCGCAAAGCAGGAATGTGATCAGCAATCGTCCGATTCGCCCGTTCCCGTCCAGGAAGGGGTGAATGGTTTCAAACTGGGCATGAGCCAATCCGCACAGCAACAAGGTTGGAACGTCTGTGTTGTGCAGGTATTTTTCCAGGTTGTCCAGGAACTGGTGCATTTCATGAGGCGGGGGCGGGACAAACTGAGCCGTTTTCAAGGTGCTGTCGGCGGGGCCGATCCAGTTCTGGGTGCGGCGGAATTCTCCCGGATTCCTTCGCTCTCCGCGCACTCCCTGGAGCAACCGGCCGTGTATCTCGCGCAGCAGCCGCAAGGACAAGGGGAGATCGGCGACTCGGCTTAGGCCAAAGTTCATGGCATCGACATAGTTGACCACCTCTTCCACGTCCATTTCCAGAGACCGTCTGCGGTCTTTCCTGCTGCCGCCGCGTGCCTCGAATTGCAGCACGTCCTCCAAGGTGCTCTGAGTTCCCTCGATTTGAGAGCTGAGGACAGCTTCCTGGCGGACGTACATGGCGACGAAAAGATTGGGGTTGGGAAGGATCGAAGCCACTCCGTCCAGCCGACCCAGCGCCCGGTCGGCGTCCGAAAGCCCCTTGGTGAGTTCGAGATCCATCTGGACGGGCGGATCGGGCGGAAGCGGTTCCGGAATAAAGGCTCGATACCCGGTCGATTGCTGAATGTAGCGGCCTGCTCTGCTTGGATGGCTCATTTGGTGATCTCCACCAGCTTATTTTAGCGAATGGGGGTTTTCTGAAACAAGATACTCTCCCGGAGCGTCTTATTTTGGTCCTTTGAAATAAGAGGGCGAACGGCACGCTTTTATTTTAGAAGACCGCATTTTTCTAAAATAAAAAGTCCGCGCTGGACACCTTATTTCAATCCATTGAAACAAGAAGACGAATGGCCTGTTTTTATTTTAGGAAATCGTGTATTTCTAAAATAAAAACCCCGGCATCATCTCCTTATTTTCATCGGCTGAAATAAGACGCCATCGAACCCACTTTTATTTTAGAAATCACTGGAATTCAAAAATAAAAGACTGGGCCAACCTCGGTTTGTCATCCCTGATCGAGTTGCTGACGAGCTTGGCGGATGGCTTGGGCGACCTGTGCAGGGGCT
>JANQFM010000131.1 GCA_028277865.1 Acidobacteriota bacterium | reverse complement strand
ACATCCAAGTCTGATGCGGAACCGATCAGACATTCCCCATACTAGGTGATGATCGAGTGGATGTCAAGCAAAAAATGTTAACTTCAATGCTTATTATAAAGATTCAGCAAGCATGTACTGGTGTCATGCCCCACAACGTTTTCGCTTCAGGGGGTCGGAGGCTGGAAACCGGAGTCCGGCAGATGGGAGAAGGGTGTTCGCCGCCTGATTCGAAGAGCAGATCTGCTTGTGCCGATCTCCGCTTTCCGGTCAATCTCCAGTCTTCCAACCCCTGCGCCTCAGCAGGCCTGTCAGCAGGCAGTATTCCGCCCACAGCATTTCCAAAAACAGTGCCAGGCGGGCTTTCCAGGCGAAGAGGAATCCCCTCCGCTTTCGAAGGTAGGAGGCCAATGGCAGGTTGACCGCCCAAAAAAGCATCAAAAGGGCCAGCAGGAGCCACAACAGCTGCGGCGCCAGAGGTGCCAGCAAGAGGGTCAGCAGGGACAGTCCGGGTGTGGCCAAAGACACGATCCTGGAAAGGCGGTGAGCACGCAAAGCGAACAGCTGCTGAGGGCCGGTCAGGTCCAATCGGCCCAAGTCGCGAAGCCGGCGGGCGTCTTCGTGCAGGATGGCCCTCAGGTCATAGCGCTTGAGATGAAGCCCCCGGATGCGCCGGTCGATGATGAATCGGAATCCCCGGCTTCCCAACAGGACTCCCAGGCGAAAGTCTTCGGCGGTTTCGAATGTGGGGTCGAAGCCGCCTGCCTCCTGCAGGACCTTCTTGCGTATGCAGAGCATGGGAGTGTGAAGGTAGGGGCTCAACGTCTGGGTGGCGGCATAGAGGTGGCAGGTGGTGAGGTTCTTGTAGTCGGTCCAGAAATCGTCCGGCTGTGGCCGCTCTTCCGAGTAGCTCCCCAGTACGCCGACCACTTCGGGCCGATGGCGGTAAAGGTCGAGGGTTTCACGGACCCATTGCAGGGTGCGGGGATGAGGCACAACGTCGGCATCGAGAAAAAAGAGATATGGGTGAGTGGCCTCTGCCAGTCCGGTGTTGCGGGCACCCGCCGGCCCCCGGTTGACTCGGTGCCGTATGAGCCTGTGACGGCAATCCGTCTCCTCAAGCTGCCTGAAAGCCTCTTGCAGCGACTCTTTGGAGGCGTCGTCAACCACCAGCACTTCGGTGTTGGACAGGTCGTTGGCCGACAGGCCTTGCAAGCATCTGGCCAGCTCCGCGGCACGGTCATGGGCCGGGATGACCACCGAAATCGGGTACTCCTCCGACAAGTCCGGCTCCTCTTTCCCATATCTTCGCGCACTCTTCCTGTTGGCCATTGCACTTGCCGGTCGATCTGTCAGGATAAGCTTTTTGGCCTGGCTTGTCATGCAGGAAGGGAGAGCTGCAAGGACACCGGGAGCACGAAGAACCTCGACCTGGGAGTTTGGATTCTGGACTTCTGTCCGACGCCTATCCCAGCCTGCCCCCATTCGTCTTCTTGCGCAAGACCAGATAGGCGCCCAGTGCAACAGCAGTGGCCAGGGCGGCGATCAGTGCAAAGAGACTGCTTCCCAGCGGAGAGGCCTGGGGGAGGCCGCCTGGGAAAGGGATGTAATTGCCGTCGCCCAGAACGACCAGGCCGGCCCAGGCCTGGGCGGGCTTTTCTTGCCGGATGCGGTCTTTTTGGGCGGCGTTCAGTGCGGAGGCGATGCTGTAGCCTTGACTCAGGTGGGAATAAAAAGCATCAAAAAACTCCTCGGCATCGTCGTCGCGAAGCGGCCACAGGCTGCCCACAACGGAGTTTGCGCCGGCCCGAAAGAAGGCTCGGGCCAGTCCGATCACCCCTTCGCCGCTGAGCACTGCTCCCGAAGCGCTGCTGCAAGCGGAAAGCACGATGACGCGACCAACCAGGTCGAGGTCGGCGATTTCGCGGACCTGGAGCATGCCGTCTTCCTGATCGGAACCAGCAGCCAGCATGACGGACGAGCGGTCGGGAAAATCGTCATTCACCAGCGCGTGAGTCGCAAAGTGGAGTACGGCAAACCGCTGCAGATCGGTACTCTTGATGAATTGCTCCGAGGCCTGCCCGCCCATCACCAAGCGGCTGCCCGGTCCCAGCCGCTCGACCAACTGGCTTCCCTCCTGGCGGGCTCTGGGCAAGGGGAAAAGCGGTTCACTGGTCCAATCGCGGTGACGGTTGCCCTCGTCCGGCCCCGCCTCGGGAGCGGGGGGCAAGTCAGGATCTGCCAGTGCCAAGGCAGGTGCCTGAGCCTGGATGGGCTTCAGATCCTTCCACTCCAGCCACAAGGTGGCTGAAGGCACGATGGAGACCTGATAGCGTTCCGCCAGGGCTCCCCCCTGTGGCAGGGGCAGAACACTGAAAGGCAAATGGTGCAAAGCGCCGTCGGGAACCACGATCAGCTTGTCTACGGCGTTGGGGAGTCCCTCCAAGGCCTGCCGCAGGATTCTGTCATAAATGGCAGCCGCGGATTGGGACTCCATGCCGTCGCGGCGCCCGATCAAGCCCAGGAAGAGCGGCAGCCCCTTCTCCAGCCAGCGCCGGTCGTCATTCAGGCGATAGGTTCGCGTGCCCTGCTTGGTCGAAACCAAAAGCCAGGAGCCGCCTCCGAAGTCGCCGTACAGATCTTCCCACAGGCCCACTTGGAAGGAGAGCATTGCCTCATCGGCTTGCAAAGCCTCTTCGACTTGGTTGAGGGATGCAAAGTTTTTGGCCTGAAGATTCTCGAGCTGCTCTACAACAGACTGGCTTCTCAGGTGTGTTTCGTTCAATTCCAGCCGTCGAAGTTCCGCCCGCAGGTCCCGGCCCCGCTGTTCAGAAACGCCGCTGCGCAGCTGCCGGTTGATGCGGGTGATGGAATCATTGATGCGCTCCAGCTCAGGTGAGGGCTTTCCGGTCGCCTTGCCGGCGCTGAGGGCTTCCAGCAAAACGCGGGCGCGCATTTGCTCAATGACCTGAAAAGCGGTCTGCAGGGATCCCCGGTCCAAAGGCTGCTGCCGCAGCAATTGACCGGAAAACAAGTAGTAGTAGGAAGTCCAGGCTGAAAAGAACCCCTCTCTGCTCGATGCATCGGCTTGCCGACCGCGTTGCCCCTCCACACCTGCCAGCACGGCACGGGAAGTCCGGATCGCACTTTCCCTGTCCTCCAGGGCCCAGCTCGACAAGAGACGGGTTCGCCCGGCATAATTGGACAGATCCTCGTCCTTTTCAAGCTGAGCCTGAACCAGCTGCACAATTTGCCGGGCCTCATCCAGCCGGCCATCCTTGATCAAGTTCCAGGCCAGCCCCCATTGAGCGACGTTCCACATGGAAGAATCGGGGATGCGGGCCAATTCGATTGCTCTCCGGTAGTGTCCGATGGCCTCCTGACGCCGTTGCGGGCTGCCGGTGAGCAGGTTTGCGATCATCACGTGCACCTTGATCTGGAGCATGGTTCGTTTGGCTTGGATGACGGCCGGCAGCGCCTCTTGAGCTAATTGGAGGACTTGTGTCTTGCCTTCTTCGTTGGGCAGTTCTTCAAGTTCCGAGAGCAGTGCAGCAGCAAGATTGTACTTTGCTGTTGACAGGTTGTACTGGTTATTGAACTTCTGGGCCAGGTCTCCCAGCCTTCGGTAGGTGGCCTGAGCTTCCTGAAAGCGACCAATCCCGTTCAGGGCGCTCCCCAAAAAGTTGAGGAATTGCAGCTGCAAGCGGTAATCGTCCTGATCCGGGGAAAATGTGCGGCGCTCGGCTTTTTTGAGCAGCCTATAGGCACGGCCCTGATCGCCGCCTTCCTGGATCAGGCTCCGGGCCTGCAAAATCCAGGCGCGTGTCTGGGCCAAAGTTCCGTTCTCCCCTTCGACAGCCGCCAAGGCCTTTTCAATCAGCCGTTGCGAGTCCTCAGAGGGGATACGGCCTTGCTTATAAAGCATCTCGTACGCATTGGAGTAGGCCAGCACTTCGCCGTGCCTGTCCCCTGTGGCATTCAACTCATTGGCTGCCTTGAGATAGAGCCTCTCAGCCTCGGAGTAGTCTATGACCGGCCCATAGGCTTGAATATGGGCGAGAGCCAGCCAGGCCAAGGGATTCTCG
>JANQFM010000122.1 GCA_028277865.1 Acidobacteriota bacterium | reverse complement strand
TGGCCCTGGCCGGCGGCGCTTCGATCCAGGTGCCTCAAAAGATGGGCTACCTTTACGAAGAAGGGGGCATCCTTTCGCCCGACGGCTATTGCCGGGCTTTCGATGCTTCAGCCCAGGGGACGGTTTTCGGCAGCGGATCGGGGATCGTGGTGCTGAAAAGGCTGCCAGACGCCTTGGCCGACGGGGACACTGTCTACGCGGTCATCCTGGGGACGGCCGTGAACAACGACGGTTCGCTCAAGGTCGGCTTCACGGCGCCCGGACGGGACGGGCAGGCCGAGGTGATCGCCGAGGCCCTGGAGGCGGCCGGAGTGGACGCCTCGACCATCGGCTACGTTGAATCCCACGGAACGGGGACACCCTTGGGCGACCCCATCGAAGTGGCCGCCCTGACCCGGGCATTCCGCTCCAACTCGCCGCAGGCCCATTCCAAAAAGGGCTTTTGCGCCCTAGGATCGGTCAAGGCCAATTTCGGGCACCTGGACGCCGCTGCCGGCGTGGCGGGGCTGATGAAGGCAGCCCTGGCGCTGCATCACAAGCAGCTGCCGCCCAGCCTGCACTTCGAAAAGCCCAATCCCGAAATCGATTTCGAAAGCAGTCCTTTTTACGTCAATCAGGAGCTTTCAGAATGGAGGTCCGACACGGACACGCCCTTGCGGGCGGGGGTCAGCTCGTTCGGAATGGGCGGGACCAACGCCCATCTGGTATTGGAACAAGCGCCGACCCGTCCTGCCGAGGCGCCGGCATGCAGCTGGCAACTGCTGACCCTGTCGGCTCGGACGGAGGCGGCTTTGGAGTCTGCCGCCCTCCGCTTGGCCGACCACTTGCGGCACCGTCCGGATACCCTCCTGGCTGATGCCGCCTACACCCTGCAGCAGGGGCGCAAGGCATTTCGGCAGCGCAGGGCCGTCGTCTGCCAAAGCGTCCAAGAGGCCGTTCAGGCGCTGCAAGGAGCGATGCCGGAGCGCGTTGTCGTTGGCAGCAGCGGCCAGGGGCAGCCGGCGGTGGCCTTCCTCTTCAGCGGGCAAGGCGCCCAGTATGCGGGGATGGGCCGGGATCTCTACCAGGACGAGCCGGCCTTCCGGGAGGAGTTCGACCGCTGCTGCCAGGTGCTTGGGGAACATTGCGGCCTGGACCTGCTCCAGGCGCTCTACCCCGATGCATTGGACGAGGAGGCGGAGGCCCGACTGCGCCGCACTGAAATGGCTCAGCCGGCCCTCTTTGCCATCGAGTACGCCCTGGCGCGGCTGTGGATGTCTTGGGGAATCGAGCCCCAAGCCATGGCCGGGCACAGCATCGGCGAGTGGACGGCCGCCTGCCTGGCAGAGGTCTTCTCGCTCGAGGACGCCCTGCGCCTGGTGGCCGAACGGGGTCGCATGATGCAGCAGATGCCCTCGGGCGCCATGCTGGCGGCCTCTTTGCCGGAAGAGGAACTCAAGCCTTGGCTGAAAGAGGGGCTGTCGCTGGCTGCTGTCAACGGGCCATCCCTGTGCGTCGCCTCGGGGCCGCTGGAGGCCATCGAGGCCTTGCAGAGGGATCTGGAGCAGCGCGAGATCGGGCACAGGCGCCTGCACACCAGCCATGCCTTCCACTCCCGCATGGTGGAGCCCTTGCTGCGGCCCTTCGAACGCCTGGTGTCCGGGGTCGATCTGCAACCTCCGCGCATTCCCTGCATATCCAATCTGAGCGGCGAATGGCTGACCGGTGCCCAGGCTACCGACCCCGGCTACTGGGCGCGCCATCTCCGCCGGACGGTACGCTTTGAGGCGGGCCTGCAACGCTTGCTGCAAGAGCCGCAGAGGGTTTTTCTGGAGGTGGGTCCGGGACGTGCCCTGTGCCAGTTGGTCCGCCAGCATCCCGAGAGGCGTCCGGAGCAGGTTGCGGTGTCCTCGCTGCGCCATCCCAGCCATCAGGAATCCGACAGCGGATTCCTGATGCAAGCCTTGGGACGCCTCTGGGTGCGAGGGGTTGAAGTGGACTGGGCGGCAGTGCACGCCCCGCAGGCCCGTCGACGCATTGCGCTGCCCACTTACCCATTTGAGCGCCTGCGGCATTGGGTGGACCCGCCATCGCCCCAGGCATCCCGCGCCCTTCAGCCCTCTGCCCGAGTGCGGAAGGATCCCGCCGACTGGTTCTATCTGCCGGTGTTCAAAGAGTCCACGCCGCCGCTTCTGCTGGAAGGCCGGCGACCGGCTGGGGAGGACCGGCCTTGGCTGATTTTCAGCCACGCAGGCGGACTGGGGGAACGCTTCGCGAAACGGCTGCGGCAGCAAGGCCATCAGGCGATTGAGGTCCGCATGGGCGGCGGGTTCAGCCAACTGGAAAACGGTGATTTCAGCCTCGATCCGCGTCGGCCCGAAGACTATCGGACCTTGCTGGACAATCTGCGCTCCCGACAGGCTCTACCCGGTCGGATCGTCCACATGTGGAGCCTTTCCTACCCTGATGGCAACCGCTTGGCCGACCTGGATCAATCGCTGCTCAGCGGCTTTCACAGCCTCCTCCGGCTGGCCCAAGCCTGGGGAGGGCGGCAAGAGATCCATCTGGGCGTGGTCTGCAACGGCCTGATGGATGTCAACCCCGACGATGACCTGCGTCCCGAAGCGGCGGCGCTGATGGGGCCGGTGCAGGTCATCCCCCAGGAATATCCGGGCATCCGCTGCCGCCTCATCGACGTTGCCCTCCCGCCTGCCGACAGCCCCGACGAAGAGCAGCTGCTGGAGCATCTGAGGGCCGAGATCTCCTCGCGGCGCCCGGAGCCCGCCGTGGCCTACCGGGGCTCCCGCCGCTGGGTGCAAGGCTTCGAGCCGGTGCGCCTGGACACGGTTGAAGAGCCGGATGCAGTGCCGGAGGGTCTGCGCGAGGGGGGGGCCTACCTGATCACCGGAGGGTTGGGCGGCATCGGCCTGACGCTGGCCCGTTATCTGTCCGAAGCCTGCCGCGCCCGCCTGGTCCTGACAGGGCGCTCCTCCTTGCCGCCCCGGTCGGAGTGGGATGCTTGGCTGCAGGGCCATCCCCAGGAGGATCCTGTCAGCGGCAAGATCCGCTGCATTCAGGAGCTGGAAGCTCAAGGCACGGAGGTGCTGGCCCTGGCGGCAGACGTCACCGACCTGGAGCAGGTGCGTGCCGCCCTTGACCAAGCCCGATCCCGCTTCGGACGGATCGACGGCCTGATCCATGCAGCCGGGCTGTCCGGCGGCAGTCCCCTTTCGAGCCTCGATTCGGCCTCCGCCCAACGCGTCCTGGCAGCTAAGCTTCGAGGCACCCTGGTGCTGGACTCCTTGTTCGAGGACCAGCCTTTGGATTTCTTCGTGCTCTGTTCCTCGCTGGCCTCCGTGCTGGCCGGTTTTTGGCAGGTGGACTACGCCTCGGCCAACGCCTTCCTGGACGCCTTTGCCCGCCGCAGGGCCGCCCGGAAGGGATGCCGCACCGTGAGCATCAACTGGGACAGCTGGAAAGAGGTGGGAATGACGGCCCGGCCGCTGCATGAGGCCGAACTGAGCCAGGCGCAAAAGGACGAGCTGCAGTTGGCCATCTCACCCCGCGAGGGCGTTCGGGCCTTTGAGCGTATCCTGGGCAGCCGCTTCCCCCAGGTTCTGGTCTCGACGGTGGATCTGGCCAGCCGCCTTCAGGAATACCGCAGGCTGGTCGACCAGGCTTCCTCCGCCACACCCAAAGAGTTTCCGCAGGCAGCGGCGGCGGGTCATGCCCGACCGGAGCTGGCCACCGCCTATGCGGCGCCGCGCAATGAGGCCGAGGAGAAGCTGGCCGACATCTGGCAATCCCTTTTGGGCATCGGGAAGGTGGGCATCCACGACGACTTTTTCCAACTGGGCGGGCATTCCCTGCTGGCCACCCGGGTGCTTTCGCAGATCCGCCAGGCATTTGGGGCCGGGCTGCCGGTGCGGGCGCTTTTCGAGTCGCCCACCATTGCGGCGCTGGCCCCACGGATCCAGGGCGCCGAACCTGCCAGCACGCCCTCCATCCGTCCCGCCGGACGCCGCGATCCCCTGCCTCTTTCCTTCGGCCAGCAACGCCTCTGGGTGCTGGACCGCCTCTACCCCGGCAATCCCTTCTACAACGTCCCGGCCGCCTGGAAGCTGCCCGCACCCCTTGACGTTTCCGCCTTGCAGCGAGCTCTGGATGAAATCGTGGGCCGCCACGAAGTCCTGCGCACAAGCTACCCCGAAGCGGACGGACGGCCCGTACAGCGCATCCACACCCCTTCGGGCCTTCCCCTTTGCCAGGTCGACCTGGACGCCTTGAGCGCCGACAGCCAAGGCGTCGAACAGGGCCGCCTTTGCCGCCAATTGGCCAAGCGCCCCTTCAATCTGGCCACCGGGCCGGTGCTGAGGGCCGTGCTGGTTCGGGCAGCAAGCCCACCCAGCCGGCAGGCCGGCGCCGTCCTCTTGGTGTGCATCCATCACATCGCCTCGGACGGCTGGTCGATGGACATCTTCCAGAACGAGCTGGCGGCGCTTTACCAGGCCTTTTCCGTACGGCGGCCCTCGCCATTGGCCCGACTGCCCATCCAATACGCCGACTTTGCCCTCTGGCAGCGCAATTGGCTG
>JANQFM010000102.1 GCA_028277865.1 Acidobacteriota bacterium | reverse complement strand
GTTTTGGTTTGTGCGAACGGTCGGGAAATCGCTCGTTCAGTTCGCCCCAGAGGCAGGGAAGCTCCGAATGGCTGTCAGTTTGGGATATGACGATGACTGGTCGCCGAAGCTGATCACAGGGCAACAGACAATCAAGCCCCAAAAGGGCACCGCCCTGCGCCGGTTTGCCTTGGAAGAGATCCCTCTCATCGCGGTATCATTTGCGCTTGCCCTGGCCAGCGGGCTCTACCTTTACTACATCCCCGAGCCCCACTTCGGATCGCTTCAGGATTACCTTGCCCTGTTTATTTGGGGTGTGGGAGTCGACCAAGGCAAGAATTTCGTGCAAAACTTCCAAAGTCTAAGGAACCAGGCCAAGACGAGCCCTTCAAGTCCATAGAGTTGGGCTGAGTGCGATTTCTGTGAGATTTCGTGAGTCGCGTCCTTTGCGAGGCTCCTCCCTGGATTCCCCTCACAGCCGTTCTTCGATCAGCCGCCACAGATCCTCGGCATGCTTTACCCGGGAATGGGTCTGGCCAAACGAGGCCCGGATGATGTAGCGGTCGTTCAAGCGGGTATGGGTCAAGAAGGCCTGGCCCGACTGGTTGACCGACTGCAGCAGTGCTTCGCTGCGTTCGTCCGAGTCGAGGTGAAAGCAAACCGTATTGAGGCGCGGTTCCAGCAGCAGGCTGGTCTGAGGGCAAGCCTTGACCTGCTCGGCGAACCAGCGGGCCATTTTCAGGTGCAGGCGCAGTTTTTGCTGCAGCCCTTCCACTCCGTAGCAGCGCAGCACGAACCACAGCTTCAAGGCCCGGAAACGGCGCCCCAGCTGCAGGCTCCAGTCGCGGAAGTTCTCGGCGGCGGCATCGTGCCGGGTCTTGAGGTACTCCGGCTGGATGGCCAGTGCCTGCTTGAGGTGGCGAGGCCGGCGGCAGAAAAAGGCCGTGCAGTCAAAGTTGGTGAAAAGCCATTTGTGAGGATTGAAGAGGTAGGAATCGGCTTGGTCGACCCCCTCCATCAGCCAGCCCATTTCGGGCAGGATGGCGGCTGATCCGGCCATGGCCGCGTCCACGTGCAGCCACAGGCCGTGATGTCGGCAGATGGGTGCCAGGCGGGCCACGGGATCGAAGCCCGTCGAAGATGTGGTGCCCACGGTGGCTGTCACAAATCCAGGCTGCAGTCCTTTTTGGAGATCCTGCTGGATGGCTTCCTCCAGCGCATAAGGGCGCATGGCGAATTCCGAGTCGCTGGGAATGAGACGCAGATAGCGGCCTCCCACTCCGGCGATGCGTACCGCCTTCAGTACGGAGGAATGGGCTTGGTCGGAGGTGTAGCAAACAAATCGGCGCTTGCCGTAGGCGCCGTCCTCGTTCATCGGATTCAGCCGCTCGCGTGCGGCCAGCAGGGCGCACAGGGTGGCGGTGGAAGCGGTGTCCTGGATGCAGCCGGGCCAGTCCAGGCCGATGATGCGGCCCAGCCACTGCATCATGCGGATCTCGAGTTCGGTAGCGGCTGGGCTGGTGGCCCAGGACATGGCGTTGACACCCAATCCGGCTGAGAGCAAGTCGCCCAAGATGCCGGGTCTGCTGTGGTTGCAGGGGAAGTATCCGAAAAAGCGGGGGTCGTTCCAATGAGTCATGCGGGGCAGGATGAGTTGATGAAAGTCCTCCAGCAGCGCTTCTGCCGGCTCGCCCTGCCGGGGAGGGCTCTCGGGAAGCAGCTTCAAGAGTTCGCCGGGGGTCGTATCGGGAGAAACGCGGCCGGTGTAGCCGGACTCCATGTAGTCGGCGATCCAGTCGATCACTTGGTGGCCAGTGCGGCGGAATTCGTCTGTGTTCATGGCGGGGACATTCTACCCAAGCGGGGACGTGGAGGGGTCACGCAGAGGCGCAGAGGCGCGGAGTAGAGAGAGGAGAGGAGGGGGAGCAAGAGGGCGCAAAACCTAGCGAGGCAGCGCCTCAGACCAGAGTCGGGAAGCCACAAAGACACCGGAACACAGAGATCGAAAGGCTTCATCTGATTCTTCTCTGTGCACTCTGTGCCTCCGTGGCAAAACTTGACTCGAATGTGAATTGAATGGCTTGTCGGGCATTCCCTGTTCCGTTTACCATTCCGACTGGCCTGCTCTGGATTAGACATGATCATCGATCTTGAAAAGATCCCGAAACACCTTTTTGCCTGGGCACTGGAAAGCAATCTGCGCCATATCGTCATGCCCTACAAGGTCTATGGGCACTTCCTGGCTGCTGTCCGGTCGCACCTGGATGCCGACTCGGCCTTCCTTTACCGAGGCTTTTCAAGGGGAGGCTCGATTGAAGCCCACTCTGAAGGCAAGGTCCGGCTTCACTCCGAGGAGCTGATCCGTGAATTCGCGGCCCGGCGGCGTCCTGAGATTCCTCGCAACATTTTGCTGTCTCCCCTGAAGATCCATGGTCGGTTGGCGGGGGTGGTGGGAGTGGCCCGCCGAGGACGGGACTTCCAATTGGGAAAAGGCCGGATCCTCAACAAACTCAGCACCTTGTTGGGAGATGACTTGGCCAGGCGCGAAGAAGAGCGACTGGTGCAAGTTCTGGGTCGGATCACGGAAAAGGTCATTTCTCAACTCCATCCACGGGATCTGGCCTATCAGATTCTGGACGGGCTCTATCAGCTGGTTCACTATGACCATTCCGCAGCCCTTCTGGTATTCGAGCCGGAAGGCGAAGAACTGCGGGTGGAAGCCGAAAAGATCGTCTGGACCAAGTCCAAGAGCGCCTTTATCGGCCATCAGATCCCGGTTTCCCGCCGCTTGGTGGAGAGTCTGCGCCACTCTCCCCAAGGCAGGGTTTTTCCTGCCAACTCCCGACCGGAATCGGACGGCCAGGACAGCCGCCTCTACCAAATGCTCAACTATTCGCGGGGCAGTGGAATTCCACAAGAGACCAGCTTGCTGTGCGTTCCTCTCTTTTTTGGGGAGGAGTTTTTGGGCTTGCTCAAGATCGCCAGCTACGAGAGGGCCGAGTTCGACCGTCACGACGTCGAAGTGGTGGAACGCTTTTTGCCCGCCGCCCGAGTGGCACTGCGCAACGCGCGCGTGAAGACCTCGCTGGAGAACATGGCGCTGCAAGCCGAGATGAGGGCCGGGCTGGTGACCCTGGCGCGTGCAGTGGCCCATGACGTCAACAATGCCATCGGCGCCATTTTGCCTTTGGCTAAGCAAGCCCGTGAGGAATGCCAGGCGGGGGTCTTGGATCAGTCCGAATTGGAGCAGGATCTGGAGGTCATTATCGATAAGGCCTCGCTGTGCCGGCGCATTTTCTCCAACATGCTGCGAACCGCCAAAGACCGCAGTGAAACTGGGCTGGTGGACGTAAACCAGCTTCTTCGCGAGATGATTCCCATGCTGGAATCGATGGTGGCGACAAGAGGCATTTCCCTGCAGTTCGATCTGGAGGGAGGGTTGCCCATGACGCAATTCTCCAAGCAGCACCTGGAGAGGGTCGTCTGGAACCTGGTGACCAATGCGGTTCAGGCGCTTTCCGTACGTCCGGGAAAAATCTCGGTCGGGACCAAGATGCAGGACGGCAACATGGTCTTGTCGGTGAAGGATGATGGCCCGGGAATCAGTTCGGACGACATCGACAAGGTACTGGAGCCTTTCTTCACCACCAGGCAGGACGGTACCGGCCTGGGCCTATCCATCTGCCGTTCTCTGGTGTGGCAGCATGGCGGCGCCATCGATGTGAAGAGCAGTCCAGGGAAGGGCGCCAAAGTCGAAATCCGCCTGCTGCCTGCAGAAGTGGCTGAGACCGCTGCAAGCAAGGCATGATGCCGCACCGCTGGTCAGAAGGCTGCAAGACTGTAAGACTGTCAGACTGTATGCCCAGGCGGAAGGAACTTCTGGACCCCCTTACAGGCTGACGGCCTTGCAGTCTTTGAAGAGGAGGCGAAGTGCAAGAACAGGATCTGGTTTTGGTGGTGGACGATGATCCAGGCATCCGCAGAGCCTTGCAGAGAACCTTGGGCGCCCACTACAGGCTGGCAATGGCTTCCAATTTCTCAGAGGCTCTGGAGCATGTTCGCTCGGGGCGCTTTCAGGCCGCTTTGGTCGACGTTCAGCTCAATGACGGAGACGGCTATACCCTGTGCCGCAAGATCCGCAGCCTCAGTCCCGAGACCGACGTCATCCTGATGACCGGCTCGATCTCTCATCCGGACGAAAAGCTCTACCGGTCGCTGGAGGAGGATGCATTTTACTTCCTTTTCAAGCCCTTCGACCGCCGGGTGCTGAGAGCTCTGCTGGAACGCTGCTTGCGCTTGCAAAGGGAGCGCCAAGCCAAAGAGGAATACGCCCGCGAATTGGCCGAAGATTTGGAAAAAGCCCGGCGCTTCCAGCAGAGCCTGCTGCCTCGAGACGCAGTTCGCCAATCGGGATGGCATGCCCAAGGGCTCATCGAACAATGCGACGCCTTGGGAGGGGATCTTTACGTTTGCCAAGCCCAGCCCGACGGATCGATCCTCTTTGCCGTCAGCGACATCGTGGGGCACGGCGTCAGCGCGGCCATGTACTCAGGAATGCTCCTTTCCAGCCTCAACGCCGCCCGCAGGCGCGCCCGACAGCTGGAGCAGATGATTGAGGAATTGCTGGCCAATATCGATTTCTTCGAAGACTCCCGATACGCCACCCTCTTTTATGGCCGCCTTTTCCCGGAAGGCAAGCTGCGCTACGTTAATGCCGGGCACCCGCCAGCCTTCCGGAAGCGGCCTTGCGGCGAAATGCTTCGGCTGGAATCCACGGGGCTCTTTTTGTCCAAGGCATTCCGCAAGCAGGCCCGTCAGGTAAAGGAAATCCACCTGGCACCTGGTGAGAGAGTCTTAATCTACACGGACGGGGTTTATGAAGCCTTGGACGACGCCGGTCGGGAATTGGGTTTGGCGGGAATCGAATCCGCCTTCCGGCAGCAGGGAGACCTCCCCATTGATCAAGCCCTCCACTCGCTTTCCTCCTTGGTGCTGGACCATTGCGCCGGCCGCCCTCTGGACGATGACCTGACCCTCCTGCTGATCGAGCGGCAGTGAGGCCGGCGTGTTCACGAAAGGCGCAGAGACGCAAAGAAAGACGAAAGTGGATGAAAAGCCTCTTGGCTCTCTGCGGCCCTTCCTGTCGCGTCCGCCTCAACCACATGCTGGACTGCCGATTTTTCCCCTCATTGACACCTTTGCCTGCACTCTCTAAGATGGCCAACAGTCAGCTTGCCGACCGATAAATCAGGTGCAACACTTGATTTAAGCCTATCGGAGACCGGTAAGATCGACGAAGAGAAGCTGGAAGGGGGCAGGGCGCAAAGGATAGCAGCGCCCAGAAAATCGGAGGATAGGGATCATGTCTTCTGTCGGTGATCGTTTGGCGGAAATTGCAGGCCAGATCGGGCAGATCAGCGAACAGTTGTCCGGACTGCAACAAGAGGTCGAGGCTAGCCTGGATCAGACGCCTGCTGCACAACCGCAGCCTGTTCCAAGTGGGCAATCGGAATACGAATTCGTCAACCAAGCCTTGCGCAAACTGGTCTATGGCAAGACTCAGGAGCGAATCCTGGAGATTTACCTGGAGGAGGCACAACCCTTCGTCTCCAGAGCCATCCTGTTCCTGCTCCGAGATGGCCAGTACGTCACCTGGAAGGGCTTCGGGTTTGAACCAGAGAACATCAAGGAAATCGCCTTGGACGATCCTACGGACAGTGTCGTCCGATCGGCTCAGCACCGGCAGTTGATTTACCGGCGCGACCAGGCCGCCGAAGCGCTTCCCTGGCTGGCTCAGGCGGGAGAATTGCCCAACTGCACCTTGTGCATCCCTTTGGTCTTCGAAAACAGCGCTCCAGTGGTCTTTTACGCTGACGCCGGCGATTCGATCGCCATCGATTCGTTGGAGCTTCTGACTCACTTGACTGTCCTGGTCCTCAAGAACAACTACTTGCACCAGTTGGTCAATGCCCAGAAGGAGGCAGCGGGTGAAGCCGCGCTCGGGGCAGCAGCAGCCGTCAGCCCGGCGGCGGAGTTGCCTGTCGAAGAGCCAGAGGAAGAAGCATGGCCGACTCCCGAAGAGCCCGAGGCAGAAGCGGAGGCAGAAGCGCCTATGCCGGCGGAAGAATGGATCGAGGCCGGCACGGAGGAACAAGCTTTGCAGGAAGAGCCTCGGGATTTCGGCTTCGAGGAGGCCACCGTGGCTGAGGCAGCTTCGCCGGTCGTCGAAGAGCCGATGCCGGAACCTGAGCCCGAGTCGGCCCCGGAACCCTATTCGGACTTTGAGATCCCGTCTGAAAAAAAGGAGCTCGATTTCGACGAGGAACTGGCGGCAGCGGAGAAAGAGATCGATTTTGATATCGACCTGGATACGGCCCCGGAAATCGAGGACTGGGAGGCGGAGGCTGCCGAGGAGCAGCGGGAA
>JANQFM010000085.1 GCA_028277865.1 Acidobacteriota bacterium | reverse complement strand
AAGATCTCCGCCCGCGACTTGGCGCTGCGCGAGTACGAGGGGAAGTTTCACGAAGAGGCGCAGTGGCGCAGTGGAGAGGCGCAAAACTAGCGAGGCAGCGCCTCAGACCAGAAACGGGATGCCACAGAGACACCGAGACACAGAGATCAGAGGGCTTTATCCTGATTCTTCTCTGTGCACTCTGTGCCTCGGTGGCAAACTTGACTTCCGGAACCCCTGACCTCCCGGAGTCACGATTGGTTTTTGCCCCTTTGCGCCTCTGCCTCTCTACGCTTCTGCGTGGAATCCTCGGAGCAGGCCAGCCGCAGAAGCTGCCGCAGCATGTTGAGATCCTCGCTCTGCAAGGGCGTGCGGGCGGCCAGGCTGCGCAGGCGGTGCATCAGGCGCCGGCGCGACAGGTGAGGGGGCAGCTGCCGGCGGCCCAGCATCTCCTCCAGCTGCTGGAGCAATGCCTGGACTTGACCGGCTGAAGCCTGATCGATGCCTGGCGGCAGCGGATCCATCTTGCTGAAAGCCAGATGAAGTTCGTAGGCCGCCACCGCCACCGACTGGGAAAGGTTCATCACCGGGTATTCCGATCCGCCGGGGATGCTGACCAGGAACTGGCAAAGGCGCAATTCGGCGCGGCTCAGGCCGTTGCCTTCGGGTCCGAAGACGATCCCCAAGGCGACTTCCGCCAGCCGGGGCAGGATCCCCTCGGCGAATTGGCGGCAATTGGACAAGCGGCTTGAGCCTTCCCGAAAGCGCCCGGTGGTGCCCACCAGGACTCCGATTTCTCGCTGAGCTTCCTCCAGCGAGGGGAAATAGCGGGCCCGGTCCAGGATCTCGGCGCCCTTCATCGAGCGGGCCCGGGCCTCGACCCCCACCTCGCATTCCGGCTCGATGAGGACCAGGTTGTCGAAACCCATGTTTTTCATGGCCCGTACCGAAGTGCCCAGGTTGGAGGCGAACTGGGTACGCACCAGGATGAACGAGAGGTCTTTTTTGCATTTGGGCATGCTGACGGCCTCGGCCCCAACTATAAGGCAGTCCCGCGCTTCGAGCGAAACGCGGGACTGCCTTTTCACGTTGAATCCATCGAGTCTCCGTGCTAGGCTGCTGCCTGCTTGCAGGTCGGTTGCCCGAACGGCTGGAAAATTCGGTTGAATCAATCTGCCTTCCACTCCCCGGCAAGAGAGAATCAGGCAGCTGGATTTTCGACGATGCGGCACTGGTTTTGCTAAACTGACCGGCCTGAATTGGCCCGAATTCAATCGACAAGGAGCTGCAGTTGAGCACCGTTTCCACACAGCCGGCCCCTCTCGAACCGCTTTCGCAGGGGCAGGACCGAGTCGTGAATGACTTCAGCATACAAGTGGCTACCGCCAACGGTTCGGGGAGTCAATCCTCCAACAACGTCCTGATGCGCTCCATCTTCCAGATGGGTGTTCCCATCAGCGGCAAGAACCTCTTTCCCTCCAACATCATGGGGCTGCCCACCTGGTTCACCATACGGGCCTCCAAAGACAACTATGTGGCCCGCAAGAAGGAGATCGACATCCTGATCGCCATGAATCCGGAGACAGCCTCCGAAGATGTCCGTTCGCTGGAGCCGGGCCGGGTGGTGATCTATGAGCAAAGGCTCAAGCTGTCGCGGCTGCGCGACGACCTGATTTTTTATGATGTGCCCTTCACCAAGCTGGCGGCTGAAATCGTCGAGGAGGCCCGCTTGCGCAAGCTGGTGGCCAACATGGTCTACGTGGGCAGCGCCGCCGAGATCCTGGGGATCGAGATGTCCGAAGTCGAGTCGGCCATCTCCAAGTGGTTCAAGGGCAAGGCCAAAGCCGTCAGCTTTAACGTCAAAGCGGCCCGGCTGGGCGCCGATTACGTGCGCAGCAACCTCCCCAAGAAAGACCCCTACCGAGTCGAGCGCATGGACGGCACGCGGGGCAAGATCCTCATCGACGGCAATTCGGCCTGTGCCTTGGGCAGCATGTTCGCCGGGGTCAGCGTGGTGACCTGGTATCCCATCACGCCCTCCAGCAGCGTTTGCGAAAGCCTGATCGAGTACCTGGAAAAGTACCGCATCAACCCTCAATCCGGGAAAGCCACCTTTGCCGTCATTCAGGCTGAGGACGAGTTGGCCGCAGTCGGCATGGCCATCGGCGCCGGCTGGGCCGGCGCACGGGCAATGACCGCCACTTCCGGGCCAGGCATCTCGCTGATGTCCGAGTTTGTGGGCCTGGGCTATTTCGCCGAGATCCCATGCGTCATCTTCGACATTCAAAGAGTGGGGCCCAGCACCGGCTTGCCGACCCGCACCTCCCAGGGGGATGTGCTGTCGGCCTACACTCTTTCCCATGGCGACACTCGCCACATTGTCCTGCTGCCGGGCAGCCCTTTCGAGTGCTTCGACTTCGCGGGCCAGGCCTTCGATTTGGCCGAGAGGATGCAGCAGCCGGTTTTCGTCGCCTCCGACCTGGACCTGGGCATGAACAATTGGATGGCCGACCCCTTCCCCTATCCCCAACGCCCCCTGGACCGGGGCAAGGTCCTCTCAGCCGAAGACTTGGAGCAAGCGGGGGAATTCGCCCGCTACAAGGACGTGGACGGGGACGCCGTTCCCTACCGAACCTTGCCGGGAACCGACCACCCTCTGGCGGCCTACTTCACCCGCGGCACAGGGCACAACGAACAAGCCGGCTACTCCGAACGGCCGGAGGATTACCAAGACCTGATGGACCGCCTGGCCCGCAAGCCCCAGACTGCCAAGAAGCTCGTCCCCCAACCTGTCATTGAAGGGCCTGAGGGCGCTGAGATCGGATTGATCGCTTACGGTTCGAGCGATGTTGCCATCCAGGAGTGCCGCGACCAGTTGCGACGGGATTACGAGATCGAGACGGCCTATCTGCGTATCCGCGCCTTGCCCTTGACCCATCACATCGCAGAGTTCGTCTCGCGCTGCCGCGTCGTCTACTCGGTGGAGCAAAACCGCGATGGTCAAATGGGTGACCTGGTGCGTCTGGAAGTGGGAGCTGAAGCCGCCAAGATCTGCAAGATCCTTCATTTTTCAGGGCTGCCGCTGGACGCCCGCTTCGTTACCAACCGGATTGTCGAATCCGAAAACGGAAAGAATGACTGACATGGCCTCTACAGCTACTCCCCGTCCGCGCAAAGTCAACCGGCTTGGCTTGGCCATGACCGAATACAAAGGCCTTCCCTCAACCCTTTGCTCAGGCTGCGGCCACGATGCAATCACCAGCCAGATCGTCAAGGCTTTCTGGGAAATGGGAGTGCCGCCCCACAACGTGGCCAAGATGAGCGGCATCGGATGCTCCAGCAAGACGCCCGCCTACTTCCTTTCCACCTCGCACGGCTTCAACGCCGTGCACGGGAGGATGCCGGCTGTGGCGACAGGCGCCGTACTGGCCAACCGCAATCTGGTCTGCATCGGGGTCAGCGGCGATGGAGACACCGCCTCGATCGGCCTGGGCCAGTTTTGCCACCTCTTGCGCCGGGACATTCCGATGGTCTACATCATCGAGAACAATGGCGTCTACGGCCTCACCAAGGGCCAATTTTCGGCTACTGCCGACAAGGGCGCCCGCCTCAAGACGGGAGTCGTCAACAGCCTGCCTTCCATCGACTGCTGCGCATTGGCCATCGAGATGGGCTGCTCTTACGTGGCCCGGTCTTTTTCTGGCGATCCCCGCCAGCTGGTTTCGCTGATCAAGGGCGGGCTGAGCCACAACGGCGCCTGCGTCCTGGACGTCATCAGCCCCTGCGTCACCTTCAACAACCAGCCCGACTCGACCAAGAGCTATCCCTGGGCCAAGGAACACGAGGAATTGCTGCACCAGATCGACTTCGTGCCCTACTTCGAAGCACTGGAGGAAGTCGATTACCAGGAAGGGGAAAGCCGGGACGTGCGAATGCATGACGGCTCCCATATCCGCCTGCGCAAGCTGGAGCGCCACTACGATCCCACAGACAAGAATGCGGCCTTGCGCATGCTGCACGAGACCCGCCAAAAGGAAGAGCTTCTGACCGGGCTGATCTACGTCAATCCTTCCAGCAAGAATTTCATCGACATCCTGAACCTGCACGAGACTCCTTTGACCCAGCTCCCCGAAGACCAGCTGCGCCCCGGCCCGGAAGCGTTGCAGGAAGTGATGCAATCGTTGATGTGAACGGGAAAAGAAAGGCACAAGGAACAGAGTCGGCGGCCCGCAGATTCTGCTTCTTCCCTGTTCCCTGTTCCAGCATCAACGGGCATTGAAAGAAGACCATCCCCAGCCCTATAGCCTTCAAAAAAGAAACCCAACCTTCCCGCCCTTGTCGTCGTCTAATGAAAGCGTAAGAAGGAGACGAGAGATGAGGGTCAGATGGAACCGAAAAAGCGCTTTGCCGCTCCTGCTTCTGGCGCTGCTTTATACGGCAGGCGCGGCCCAACTGGCCCAGCGTCATGCGCACTGCGATGAGAGCCTGCCGGAGGGGTTGGCTTGGGGAATCAGGCGGGTCGACAGCGGGCTGACCTGGTTGTTGGAAACCTCTTCCCGCTTGCGGCTCGGCTCCTGGCTCGGCAACAGTTGGGCGCCCGGTTCGATCGGCTGGCCAGCCACTTCGGAGAGCCCGCCGGAGCAGCCTCAGCCCAACCCGTTGACGAGCTTCAGCAGCTTCAAGGCCCATGCCGACAATGTCCCGGAAACCCTCGATTACGGGCAGATCAAAATCGAGCCTCGCTCGCCCGATGGCGCATCCCAGGCAACTGTCCTCCGCCTGATTGAATGCGCAACTGAGCCCCTGGTCATCTTGGCCCGGCCCCAGGTGGTGATCGTCACCGCCGAATTCCCACGCCTGCAGACGACGGAAGGGGAACTGGCGGACCTTCCTGACAGTCCTGCAACTGCTCCTCTGACGGATCTGCCCTGCCGATTCAGGCAGATCGAACCCGACTCGTCCACCATCTGACGCGGTTCGGGTTTCCAGGCTCTCTCGATCTTCTCAGTGCATTTGTGGCTTTTTGCCGTCATAAGGGTGCGGGCTGCCCTGGCGGCGGCGCTGGTTGCAGGGCGCTGTCGTCGATCCTCTTTCCCGCAATAAAGGCGCGCACGAAGGGATCTTGGGAAGAGTAGAATGCTTCTGCCGGTCCCTCAAAGTGAATGTTGCCGTCCTTAAGCAGTATGATCCGATCCGAGACTATGCGCAGGCAACGCATGTCGTGAGTCACCACGATGGAAGTCAGCTTTTCCTGTTTGTTCAGCTTGCGGATGAGCCTGCTGAGCGACTTGCCGATCAGCGGATCCACTCCGGTGGTCGGCTCGTCGTAAAGGATGGCATCGGGGTTGCCGGCTATCGCTCGGGCGATGGCCACCTGCTTCTTGGAGCCAAGGCTCAACTCCGAGGTGAGAAGGTCTCCCTGGCCCTCGAGTTCGACAGCATCCAGCAGATAGTCCACCCTTTGCTGCACTTCCTGCTCGTCCAACCGGCCTTCCTCACGCAGCGGATAGGCAATGTTCTCACGGACGTTGAGAAAATCGAACACGGCACCGCTCTGGAAGACGTAGGTCACTTTCTTCCGGTAGCCCAGCAAATCGCTTTCGTTCATCTTTGTGATGTCTCGATTGCGGTAGACGATGTAGCCCCGATCCGGTTTGAGCAGCCCCGCGACCAGCTTGAGCAGCACGCTCTTTCCAGTTCCGCTCATTCCCAGCACACCCAGGGTTTCACCCCGCTCAATCCTCAGGTTGATCCCCTTCAGCACTGGGTAGTCAAAGGCCTTGCTCAGATCAAGGATGTCCAGGAAAACCCGCCCGGAAGAGTCAGCGGCGCGGCTGGGCAGCGATTCAGGCGGGGATTTGGAGCGGGTCCGCCAGAAGCGCCGGCCCAACAGCACGACCAGCAGCAGCAGGTAAAGGGCAAAGATGGAAAAAACGAAAACCTTGAATAACATGCAGCTGGCTCAAACCGCCCAACCCGGCTTGTTGTGCAGCCCTTTTCGCCCGCCGCATCGAGGCAGGGCTGGTGGAGCGGCTGCGGGCGGGAGAGGCCTCACGCCCGCAGCGAATCAGTGACGGATCTGGAAGCGGATCAGCTTCTTGGCCATTTCGCGCTTGCGCTCCTGCCCACTTCTCTTGTAAGTGTGCAACCAGGTGCGCAGATCCTTGGGCTTCATCTCCAATACTTCGCAGACCCAGTAGAAGCTGCCTGGGTAGCACTCCTCCGAAAAGAACCACTCCAAGGCATCCTGACGCCAGATTTCCCATTCCTTGTTGGATGCTTTCTTGGGCGCCACAATATCGCGCAAAGCCTGGAGCAAAATCCCCAGGGCCAGATTTCTCAGAGAAGAATCGGGCTTTTTTGTCTGCGGGTACAACCCGTCGCTCTCCAGAGCATATGCCTTCATCGTATTCAAAGCCTCGTCGTTTTCGTGCCGCTTACCGGACAGAAATCACATCGGTAAAAAACCTGATATTATACTCCAGACTCTCTCAGAGTAAAGTGGAAAATGAACAAACGGCGGGGTTGTCGTTTCCTGGACCGACTTGCTGCTTCTTGCGTTGCGCCCTGTTTTGCCAGCCCTGGCAACCCTTTGCCTTCTACCGCATCTTCCTTCCGTCGCCTCGTATATGGGACGCCTGGCCTATTGAAAAGTTTCAAGCAAAAGCATCCGGCCTGGTAATGGATTCCGGGCCTGAAGCTTCGGTCCTTGACCCAGCTTACCACTTCCAGTAGATTCCGCCTACAATCGCGGCAAAAAGTATCAGGCTGATGTAACTGTTGACAGTGAAAAAGGCCACGTCGACGCGTGTCAGGTCATCGGGGTGGACCAGACGGTGCTCGTAGACAAAGAGGATGGCCACGGCCAACAGGCCCGGCCAAAAAAGCGGGCCGAGTTGCGCACTCCATCCTGCCGCAGCGAATAGCAGCGTTGCCGCCAGATGGGAGAGGCGGGCCGCCCATAACGAGGCCGAGACGCCGAATCGGGCTGGAATGCTGAACAGGCCTTCGCGGCGGTCCACCTCGATGTCCTGCAGGGCATAGAGGATGTCGAAGCCGCCGATCCACATCATGACCCCGCCTGAAAGCCACCAGGCCGGCCAGTCCGACTGGCTCAGGATGGTCCCGCTCACGGCCACCCAGGCGCCCATGGGCGCCAGGGCATCGGTGAAGCCCAGCACGTAATGGCAAAGCCAGGTAAAGCGCTTGGTGTAGCTGTAGATGGTCAAAAAGAACAAAGCGCCTGGACAGAGCCAGAAGGCAAGCGTGCTGAGCTGGTAGGCGGCAAACCCCAGCAGCAGCATCGAAAGCAGTGCAAAGGCGAGGACCTGGCCTGCGCCGATCAGGCCTTTTTGAATGGGACGGGCGGCGGTGCGGGGATTGCGGGCGTCCAAATGGCGGTCGGCAAAGCGATTGAGGGCCATGGCGCTGGTTCTGGCCGAGGCCATGGCGACCGTGATCCAAAGGAATTGGTTCAAGCTGGGCTTTCCTGCGGCGGCCAAGATCATCCCTGAATAGGCGAAGGGCAGGGCAAAAATGGTGTGCTCAAATCGAATCAGGTCCAGGAAGACCCGCAATCGGCCCAGCGGCGATGAAGCGGTGGCGGAATTGGACATCGGTCGGCCGCGCCGAGTATACCAGAAACCAACCGGCCGACCGTCGCCTGCCGAGGGGCACAGGAGGCTTTGAAAAAGGAGAAGAGCATGACAAAGCTGGGGAATTGGAGGCCGCTGGGCAGAGTCGCGCCCGATAGGCTGCCGGAGGCTCGTTTGCAACTGCACTGGGCGGCGCAGACCGTCGCTGCGGTGGGAAAGACATATCTGCAGCCCCGTCCCGACGACAGCCACCCCAATCTGGGCTGGAATTCGGATCTGGAAGCCCTGGCCGGACATCCGACACCCGCACCGCATGGCTTCCAGGCAGCCTTGCGCATCTCGGACTTGAGCCTGATGCTGCTTGACGAACGAGGCACGCCGCTGGCTGATAAGCCCTTGCATGGATGCAGCATGGATGACGCCTACGAATGGCTGGCAAGAACCCTCCGGTCGTCTACAGGAGCCGACAAGGCGATCATTCCGCCAGGCTATGATTTGCCCTCCCACCCGGTCAGCCAGGGAAGCGCATTCTCGCTGGATTCCCCTCCGGCCTTTGCCGAAATGGCGCGATGGTTCGCCAACGCCGCCCGGGCCCTTGGCCAAGTGCAGGCGGAATTTCCGGAGGCCTCGCCTGTTCGCTGCTGGCCCCATCACTTCGACATCGCGACCCTGATCAGCCTGGACCCCGGCAAAGACGCCGAATCAGCCCGCTCGATCGGCGTGGGCATGACTCCCGGCGACCGTGGCTACCCGCACCCCTACTGGTACGTGACTCCCTGGCCATATCCAAAGGACCTCAGCCGGCTGCCGTTGGCAGGAGGAGGCCGCTGGCATACTGAAGGCTGGACAGGGGCAGTGCTGGAAGCCTCCCAGTTGATCTCCGACCAAAGCGCAACGGGACAGGCACGGCGATTGGAGCAGTTTCTCCGCTCGGCGATCGAGGGCTCTTTCAAGTCGCTGGGCTAGCCCAAGGCTAGTGGGGTGTCTCAGAAGTTCCTCGCCACATTCGGCGGCCCTCATCGCCGCTGGCTGCGTTGCGCCTCCTCGAAAGATTCCCGATATTACTGCGTCGGCGCGTCTTGCCAGCGACAATTATGGCTCGCCGACTGTAATAACGAACTTCTGAGACACCCCACTAGAGATCATTTCGGACTTGAATTTGCAAGTGGCATCTTTGCCTTGCGACTTGGCGGCTTCGCGCGAGAATCCCAAACCCTTGATCTGGGATCCCTCAGCCTTCACACTCGGCTTATGAAGCAATTCCCAGCACGCTATCTTTCCGCCTCCATCCCATTGATCGCATGCCTGCTGGTGAGCGCCGCCAACCTGTTGGCCCAGTTCACCAATCGCTACCCCAAAGTCGAGGGCTACCGTCATCATATCTACCTGGAAGGCTACGAGCTGCCCTTGCTGGCAGCAGGGGTCATCGACCCGGCGGTCTCTCCGCAAGGCGACCGGATCGCCCTGGCTTCTCGGGGATGGCTCTGGATCCTGGATCTCAAGCAGAGCCGAGCACGCCGGGTGACCCGCAAAGCAGGAGTCGATTCCCGCCCCGCCTGGTCGCCGGACGGGCGGCGGCTGGCCTTTGTCCGCGACGACGGTTCAGACACCCGCATCCTCCAACTGGATCTGCAATCCGGCCAAGAGGCGGTCCTGGTGGACAGCGGTGCAATCGACCTGGATCCCGCCTTCAGCCCTGCGGGCGATTCTTTGCTCTTCTCCTCGGCCCAGGCAGGCGATTTGGACATCTGGAAGCTCGATCTGGCTTCAGGCCAATCCGTGCGGCTGACCAGCGAGCGCGGGTTGGAGCTGCGTCCCTTGCCCCGACCGGGCAAAGGCGGAGTCCTCTATCTCTCCAAATCGCGTGCAGGACAGGACCAGCTACGCCTGCTGAACACCGAAGACGGAAGCCATACCTTGCTGAGGCGAGAGGCCATTGCCTCCCAGATCCGACCGGCCCTCGGCCCCGAGGGACGGCGAGTGGCGGCAGGATGGCCTGCCCAGCTGCATTGGAATCTGTGGCTGCTCGACATCGAAAATCCGCCCGTTCAGATCCAGCTGACCCGAAATTTCCCCCTTCCCCTGATGCCCACCTGGAGCCCGGACGGCTCTACGATCTACTTCGTCGAAGCCGATGCCCAACAGGTTTTCCGCCTCAAAAAGGTTCCCGTCCAGGGAGGGCCGGTGCAGCAGGTTCCGATCGCCTCCTGGGACTGGGGAGAGCCGACCGGTCGCTTGACGATCCACACTCGTTTGGCAGGAGAGGGCCGGCCGGTTGCAGCCCGTCTGCAAGTGCACGACAGCAATGGCCACCCGCTCGTGCCGGACTCGGGGCAGGTGAGATTCGACTCCCAGAGCGGACGCAACTACTTCTACTCTGCTGGAAGCGTGCAACTGGAAGCGCCTTTGGGCGAGGTTCAAGTTGTGGCAGCACGAGGGCTGACTGCGGCACCCGTCCAAGCCCGCCTGCGAGTTGACGGAAGCAGCGGGCAGCAGATTCGCCTGGACTTGGCACCGCTTTGGAACCCTCAAGAAGGTGGCTGGTATTCGGGGGACCACCATTTCCATCTCAACTACGGCGGACCCTACGAACTGGTGCCTGACGATCTCCTTCCCATGCTTCGTGGAGAGGATCTGGACGTGGCCACACCCCAACTGGCCAATCTGCACAACCGCTTCCAGGATCTCGGCTGGTGGCAGTGGCGCAAGCTGGATTCGCCTCCCCTGATCGCCTTCGCCCAGGAAGTCCGCTCGCACTTCTTGGGACATTTGGGCCTGGTGGGAACCAGCACGGTCTTCTGGCCCTGGTACTGGGGACCCGGATATCCCTCCTACGACCGCGACGACCGTCCCAACGCCGAGGCGCTGGCACACGCCAGGCAGCAAGGCGGAGTGGGTTTGTATGTCCACCCCGTCTCTCACCCCGCGCCGTTCAGCGAGCAGGGATTGAGTTCGATCCCCGTCAACTTGGTGGCGGACGCCGTGCTGGGCGATCTGGATGCCTTGGAGGTGGCTTGCCTGTGGAGCGATGAGGGCGGTACCAGCCAGGTATGGCACCGCTTCCTCAACCTGGGGATTGCAGTCGCACCCACTGCGGGCACGGATGCTTTCCCCAACTTCTACCGCAGCATGAATGTCGGCGCCACACGGGTCTATGTGCGCCCGGAAGGCCCCCTCAACATGTCCAGCTACTTAGATGCCCTTCGATCCGGGCGCAGCTTCGTCACCAGCGGCCCGCTGCTTGATTTCCGTGTCGAACAAGCCCGGCCGGGAGACGTGGTTGCCGTCGGCTCCGGCAAAGCCGACTGGACGCTGGACGTTTACTCCGCCTTACCCTTCCAAGAGCTGGAAATCCTGGTCAACGACCGCCCGGCTTGGTCTGCAAATGGTCTTTCCCAAGCGGGGCAGGCCAGCTTTGAAGGGACTCTCAGGCTTCCTTCAGGAGGATGGGTTGCAGCCCGAGCCCAGGGTGGCGAAACGGTCTGGCCGGCCATGGACAGCTACCCTTTCGCCCACACCGCCCCCATCTGGATCGGTTCGCGGGGCAGTACCGAGCCTCAGGCCTCCCGCCAAGCTGCCCGGGATTTGCTCAAAGCCCTGCAACGAGCTCAAGCCCGTCTGGAACAAGCCTATGCCGACGTGTCGATCCCCAGGCTCAAAAAGCGCTTTAAAGAGGCGCAGCAGCGTTTGGAGTCCTGGATTGACTAGTGGGGTGCGTTGCGTTTTCGACCGCTAATCGAGTAAGATCGAACAAGCAAAAGGAGCAACCAAGAACTTCAAAACGAAGAGGGCTGAGACATGACAAGGAGAGTCGTTCAGATTGGGCTGGTAGGCCTCTTGAGCCTGGCTTTCGTACTTCCTGCCGCTGCACAGCAAGTTGAGCAGCAAAGCCGGCAAGACCTGAAGAAGGAGATCGAGGCGCTCAAGAGGGGCCAGATGGAGATCCAAAAAGATCTGGAGGAGATCAAGCAACTACTGCGCACCAGCAACGCTGCTGCCCGCCGCGTGCCGCCTGCCCAGCCCAACGTCCGCAACAAGGTCTTCGAATTGGGGCTCAACCCCGTCAAGGGAAGGCCCGACGCCAAGCTGACCCTGATCGAGTTCACCGACTACGAGTGCAGCTATTGCCAGCGGCACAATCGTCTGACGTTGCCTCAGATCGAAAAAGAGTATGTGCAGTCGGGCAAGCTGCGCTATGCCTCCATGGACCTGCCCCTCGATTTTCACAAGCTGGCCTTCAAGGCGGCCGAGGCCAGCCACTGTGCCGAAGAGCAGGGCAAGTTCTGGGAAATGCACGACCGGCTCTTCGAAAACCAAAAGGCTCTGGAGCCCTGGAACGCGCATGCGGAGGCTTTGGGGTTGGACGTGACCCAATTTGAGCAGTGCATGTCCGACAGCAAATACGCCGATGCCATTCGCAAGGACATGGCCGAAGCTCGAAAAGCCGGCGCCAGCGGGACTCCCAGCTTCGTCCTGGGCTTGACCGACCTGGAGGATCCAGCCAAGGTCAAAGGCCTGGCTTTCATCCGGGGCGCCCTCGACTTCTCGCGCTTCAAGACCGAAATTGACAAGGCGCTGGGGCAAGAGGAGTGAACCGACTGGCCACAGAAGCACGGAGACTCAGAGAAGAAAAAAGAAAAACTCCGCGGCTCAGTGTCTCTGTGGCAGACCCTCTGGCTTGAATTCGATGCGCAAACGGGTCAGGAACGGGTAGGGGTGACCGTTGACGGTCCCCGGCTGGTAGGTCCAGTTGTTTGAAATCTCCTGGATGGCTTGCTCGTCCAGCCCGTGCTCCAGGTATTCGAGCACCATGAAGCGGCCAGTCGAGCCGTCTTCCCGGATCACGAATTGCAGCTCCACCGCTCCTTCCAGCCTGGCTTTCAGGGCTTCAGGCGTGTAGCCAACCTGGGTTTGGTGGGTGAGCACGGGTTCGACCACCTGGGCCGGGTAAGGAGAATCCAGAGGCACGCGCAAATGGCCCTGGATGAAGTCCCGGCCCAATTGGCTGACCTGTACATCGTAGCCGCGTTCGACTCCCGCCAGTTCGAAGGTGAAGATGTTGCCTGTCGTCAGCCCCAGAATTTCTTCAGTCCCGGATTGGCTTTCGATCTCCAGGTTGAAGTGGCCGCCCTGGGCGCCGGTTAAGCGCAGTCTCACCTCAATCACCCGCTGAACCACCTCGTCTTTGATCTGCACCAGTTGAATCGGACAGGGTTCTCCCAACTGAAGGCGCATCGGGTACGGATAGCGGCCGAAATGAGCATACTCCGCCTCGCGGACGCTG
>JANQFM010000078.1 GCA_028277865.1 Acidobacteriota bacterium | reverse complement strand
GCCTGCCTCGTCGCCGGATGCGCATCCCGCATCCATCGCCGCGTGCAGGGCGATCACCGAGTCCTCAATCTCGGTCCATTCGTCCAGGCTCAGGACGATTTGTTGGGGTGTTTCGGGTAGGGATTCGTCGGGTACAATCTGGTCAGTCACGCTTCAGTCCTCCTGTTAAGGGCTGTCGTGGCGAGGGCGCGTTGGACTGTCGTCGCAGCCAGCGCGTCCGCTTCCCACGGATTGATCGAGAGAGAAAAGCCTGCCGACCTCAAGCCGATGAGCCTTTCTCCGAACCTTCACCTGGCAGTCTATCGCATCCCGGCCTCGAATGCAAGAGAAAAATTCGACTAAGTGATTACAATACAACATGTTACCTGACACAATGCCGACAGTATTGACGTGTTGAGTGGAGGGCATCTCTTTCTGGAAGCATGCCTAATCTGTCCTGGGGAAGGACCAGCTTTGTCTTTTCTTGGCTTCAGGACAAGCAGGGTGCAAGGTGAAAGGGCTGAAAAGTTGGAAAACGGACTCATCGTCGGATCCAAAAGAGGAGGGAACCGACCTGTTCTTTCCTCTAGGCGGGTGGTGACTCATGGTTACGGGTAAGAGTTGACCGGAAGGACAAATGTAAAATCGCGAAAGCATTTGACAAGGAGCGATCATGGAGTTTGACTGGGGAAAATTCGTTGTCACGCCATTGGTAGGCGCGCTCGTCGGCTTCGGCGTCTGGTACTTTCAATCTCGTATTGATGCTCTTAGGAAAGAGCAGGAACGCCTTCACGACGATCGACGCAAGATCTATTCGAGTGTCCTGGAACCTTTCGTACGTCTTTTCGCCGGAATCAAAGATCAACAACAAAACAAGAAGGCTCTCAAGCAAATGTTGTCGTTCGAATACAAGCGCACAGCTTTCGAGTTCAGCTTGATCGGTGCGGACGATGTAGTGAAAGCCTTCAATAACTTGATGCAATACGTCTACTCGTTCGACGCCGATGAAGGTGAGAAGCCGAACCCTAGCGAGCTTCTACGCTTGTGGGGTGAATTCATGCTCCAAATCAGGCGGAATGTTGGCAGTCCCAAGACAAAGCTCCGACCGGTCGACATGCTTCGGAGCCAGATTAAGGAAATTGACAAGATCATCAAGCCATAGCAAGTCATGTGCAAATGACGTTTGAGCTTTCCAAGGCCTGCATCCCAGGCCCGAACGGTCGAGGGGTACGGGACAAAGGTGCCGCCTTCTGCGGCCTGAAAGCCACTGGACGCCCTTCAGCGGACCCGGATCCAGAAGCTTTCAAGCAGGGCGGGGGCGCGGGGCGGCGGGGGGCGGACCCTGGAAGGGGCGCGCCGGGTTCTGGGCTCCGCAGCGCTGCAGACCCGGCTGTCCGGCGGTGGCTGAAAGGTGGAATGTCCACAGATGCCCGCTGTGGTGAGAAGAGCCCTGCCGGAAGGTGGTCTGCGGAGTGCCGTCGGCTCTTTACCCTCGGCTGGCCCAATGTCCGTTTCAAAGATTTCTCTTGCCCCTGGGATCAGAAACGTCATATGGTGAGGCTGCGAGAGCTTAGCCGCTCATCCATTGAGGATCCTCATGAATGCTACACACTTCTTCGAGGAGATTTGTGGCGGCCTGTTCGAAAAGACAGATGGCCACCGATCGCTCCCTCCTTCCTCCGAGTCCTTTTGGTCCGCCGTCTTCGCTCTCTTTCTCCTTCATCTCGCCAAGCATGAGCAGCATGGCGCTCTCATCAGTTGGAATCCGAACCCAGAAGGCCCGCCTTGGTATGAGCGGACGTCCGGCGACGCATCGTTCCGGGTCAGCGGCCTGACCTTTGACGGAATGACCGTTGAACCTCAAACGGTCATGGAGATCCTGCCTGAGGATTCCCGGCACCTCACCCTGGGCGGAATCTCGCCCGATATCGTCATTCGTTTGCCGAAAGAAGAGGGCTCCGACCCTGGCTACGCCCTCATCGAGAACAAGATCACGAGCGGAGCCACCCTCAACGCAAATCAGCGCTCTGCCTATGCGGACGTGGTCCGTTGCCTTGCCGACGCCCGCCTTTACGTCCTTCAGCCGGTCGGGTGCTCCCAGAACCTGTTCGACGCAACTGTGGATCTCTCCAAGTCCCTCCGCGAGAAGTTCGGGGTCCTCCTGTGGGAGGACGCCTTCCGCCTCATGGAACGAACTCGTTTCTCTGCGCTTGGTTTTAATCCCGCAAAATTGCTGGGTTTCACGGAGGATGCGAAGACAGACTGCCGCGGATGGGAGGTGCGTTGAGGTGAAAGCCGAATCCCTTCTCGACAGGCCGAACGATGGCTTCCGTTGAGGATGGCTCCGAGGAGCGGAGTTATGTCGAAAGACTGGAATTGGGAAGGCAACCTGGCAGTCCGCCAGCTGAGGAAGGCGATCAAGGAGCATCCTCACGACCCCAGCCAATCCGAACGGGACAGCCGCAAATTGCAGGAGTTCCTGGAGCGGTTCCCGCCTGAGAAGCTGGGCTCGCTGACCCTCGACGACTACGCCATGGGCGCTGGCCACAAGGATTCGTTCAGCTACTGGCTGGAGTTCGGCCTCAAAGACCTGGGGCGCTACTTTCCGGGCACCTCGCGAGGGCATTTCATCTACCGGCAAAAGGACGGCAGCTTCTATCGGACCCAGGATCTGCAGAATCTCCCCGTCGAGGAGGCCATGCAGAGGGTGGCCGAGCGGCATTCCCAGGCCGTTGAAGACTCGGCCAGCCAAGATTCCGATGTCCGAAGGCAGTTGGAATCGGACTGGAGGTACTCGCCGGGAAGGCTGCTCAAGCTGGCAACGACCTATCATCCCGACAAGTATCTGCCCATCAACAATCCCGACCATCTGGAGAGCTTCCTCAAGATGTTCGGCGTCCCGTCCGGCGAGGTGCCCGACGGCCCGCTTGACCGCAACCAACTCCTGATGGGGCTGTACAGGAAGATCGCCCAGCCCAGCGAGCTGACCGGGCTGGAGTTCATGCGGCTGATTTATGACCAGGATGAATTCAACCCTGCTGCCGGCATCATCCGTCATCGGACGAGGCTCAAGGCGGCCAAGCGCCTTTTTCTCTGGCTCTACGGCGAGAAGGGCTTCCAATCGCGACGCTACCTGGAGCAGGAGCGGAACTTCAAGGTCCGTCTTTCGGAGGAATGGCGGTCCAAAATCACCCCCGAAGCCATCGAGCAGGCGACTGCAGAGGGCCAAGCCCTGGCACTGCACCAGGAGTTGACCCGACTTTTGGCCAGCAGCAATTTCCTCTCGTGGCGATATCAAGGCGTCCTGAAAAACCTTGATGAAGGGCAGGCCCAAGCTTTCCTGGAAGCCACCCGCAAGCTGCTCGACCTGCAAGGAGAGCAGGGGCC
>JANQFM010000073.1 GCA_028277865.1 Acidobacteriota bacterium | reverse complement strand
TAGCCGGTGGTCAGCCGCCTCGGGCGGCGCAGCCACCGGAGAGCGCCCCAAGAATCCTCTGGCACCCTGGAAGGGTGCTGGGAACAGCGCCGCGGAAGCCCGATGCTATCGGGCTAATCCAGCCCCCTGCCGGGGCGCGGAATGAGGGTGCGGCAGTTCCGGTGGCTTCGCCGCAGACGGCTTCACCACCGGCTAATATCCGAGGCCCCCTCCGGGGCCGGGGCGACGCACAGAGTGCGGAAATCGCTGGCTAGTTTAGCCATTCAGTCATTCGCTCCGCCGGGGCGGGCCCGACAGTGGCGCTTGCCAGGTCTCATCGTCCGAGGCCCGAAGCGGATTTCACGCCAGGCTGCAGGGTTTGAAATTGACAACCGACCATTCTATTCTTTCTTCACCTTGCGTCCTTTGCCTCTTTGCGTCTTTGCGTGACACTCCCAAAGCAACGTGCATTCCCGAGCCGGTCAAGGAGTGACTAGGATTGCCGCCACAAAACTCGGAGAGCCTTCGAGTCAAGCGCTACTTGTTCCGCAACACCAGCATCACCTTCTTCTTCCAAGGATTGGGTACGGCCAGCGGAGTGGTCTTGGACGCTGTGATTCTGGCTGTTTTCGGCATGGGTACTCAAACCGATGCCTTTCTCGCTGCATTGGCCCTTCCCATGCTGATCAGCGGCATGTTCGAAGTGCAGGGAACCAAGGTTCTGGTACCTCTGTTCTCCAATTCACTTTCCGGCCAAGACGGTTTTCGGGCCACCCGAGACCTGCTGAGCAATCTGCTCTCGACCAGCCTGTTGGTGCTGGGCGGCGTCTGCATGCTGGCGATGCTGGCTGCGGAAATGCTGATCTCGATTCAGGTTCCCGGCCTGTCCTCCGAGTCCCTGCAGCTATCGGCCCACCTGAACCGCATTCTGATCTGGCTGATCCTGTTGCGGGGGCTGGCCGTCATTTGCAGCGCAGCGCTTTACGCCAGACACCGTTATGTGATTCCCTCCTGTTCCAAAGCCCTGACCAACTTGCCGGCCCTGCTGGCTGTTTTTTTGCTTTATTCGAAACTCGGCATCGATGCCCTGGCGGTGGGACTCGTTTTGGGCGCCCTGATTCAGCTGGCAGCCTCCCTGCTGGCACTGGCGTCCCAGGGGTTTCGCTACCGTCCCATCTGTCGCTTCAACGATCCCCAACTCAAGGGCCTGCCGGGCCGTCTTGGCTACCTGCTGGGCGGTGAAGCCATGGTGCAGGGACGTATTCTGCTCGAAAACTTCCTGGTCTCCTTCTTCCCCGGGGGCAGCCTCTCGGCGCTGCGCTACGCCAACCGCATTGTGCAGGGCGTATCCGGCGTGCTGGTGGGAAGTGTCATTACCACATCCCTGCCCCTGATCTCTGAGTCCGCGTCGCGAGGCCGCCTTGAGGAGATGAAGGGGAACCTGCTCAACAGCACAAAGCTCCTCCTTCTCATCGCCGTCCCCTTTTCTATCTGGCTGATCTTTGCCAGTCGGCCCCTTGTGAGCCTGCTCTTCGAACGAGGGGCTTTCACTTCAGCTGATGCGGCCACCACCAGCGCTATCCTGGCCTTGCTGACACCCTACATTTTGCTGAGTCGAATCAATGGCATTTTCCAGATTCCGTTTTACGCCAGCATGGATATGCGAACCCCGCTGGCGGGCATATCGGTTGCGCTGGCAGTCCACCTCGGAATCATTCTGACAGGCCAAAGCAGTCTTGGGATCTTTGTTTTTCCGATCGCTTCCAGCGGCGGCTCCCTGGTCTCAGCTCTGATCATGGGCGCACTTCTGAAGCGACGCTTCGGCGCCATCGGGTGGCGCAGGGCCAGTGACTTCGTACAGCGATTGGCCTTGTCCAGCGCGGTTGCCGCAGTCGTCCTGGCCCTGGCCTCGCCGGCAAACGGCAGCTGGATCGAAAGCCAACTGCTCGAAAAGGTATTCGCACTGGCCGTGCCGAGCGCGGCGGGCTTGGTGGCTTTCAGCCTGACGGCCTTTGGCGCCGGCCTGGTGGACTGGCGCAAACTCTGGGAAATGGCCGCCGGAAAGGCTGCCTGAAGGGCATGCAGATTACAAGCCAAGCACTGCTGAAGACCATCTTCCGGATGAAGGGAAACTTCGCAGCAGGCCCCTTGCCGGAAGTTCGCCAAGCCGATGGCCTCCAAGTCCTCCCATTCCGGAACGGAGCTTCGGCAGCAGCTTGCTTTTCAGCCGACTTCGAACTGAATTGGGCTTGGAGGGAATGGGACAGCCGGACCAGGGATGGCAGGGGCCGATCGGGACGAAGCAATTTTCCTTTGATTGTGCAGATTCTGGAAGATTTCCGAGTTCCGGTCACATGGGCTACTGTGGGACACCTCTTCCTGCATGGCTGTCGCCGTGACTGCAATGGGCAGGCCCATTCCGACCTTCCCCGTCCGCCCCGCAACGACAGGTGGCGCGGGGACTGGTACCGCCATGACCCCTGTACCGACCTGAAACGGGATCCGCTCTGGTACGCTCCGGACCTGATCGAAAAGCTGATCGAAAGCCGGGTTGGCCACGAGATCGGATCCCATTCGTTCAGTCACATCGAATTCGCTCCCCACACCTCCAATGCCCATCTGGTGCGGCGCGAAATCGAGGAATGCACGGCCGCCATGCAGCCCTTCGGCCTCTACCCCCGATCTCTGGTCTACCCCTTCAACGTCATGGGGCACCAATACCTCGACCTGCTTTCCGATCTGGGCATCCTGGCGGTGCGGCATCAGGACGAAAAGGTCAAATTGGGCTACCCCGAACGAAGCTCCTCGGGCGTTTACAGGCTATATGAAACCCTGCAGGTCCGAACCACTGAGCGGTACCGCTACATGGACCGGGTCCGGCTCCTCCTACAGGAAGCGATCAAGTGTTTTGCCGTCCTGCACTTCTGGTTCCACCCCTCCGATCCCCGCAGTGTCTTCGAAGGCGAGTTCCGGCAGCTTGTCGCCTACCTTTCGGAGCAAAGGGACAAAGGAGTCCTCTGGGTGGCCACCATGAAGGAGCTGGCTAGCTACTGCGAGGCCCGGCGCAACATCCAATGGAAGGTCAAGCGGCAACCCGCGGAGATGCTCGTCGAATTCAAGGGCGCCATTGAGGCAAAATACGGCCATCCCGACCTGACCCTGAAGATTTCGGTCCCCGGCAGGCCGCGCCGAGTGATCCTGGAGGATGCTCAGGGCAGCCGGAAAACGCCTCAGACCAGCACCTGCTGCGAGCAAGCGCAAGAAATCCAGGTGAATGTCCCCTTCGGGTCCAGGAGTTTGCGGCTGGTTTTTTGAGGGCCGGTAAGCCAATCGGAGGTTGCTGACCAGCACGAGATGTGTGGAATTGCCGGATTCTGGCAGGGATCGGCGCAGGCCCGATCCCGTTTATTGGAATTAGGCCGCCGGATGAACGATGAAATCCGTCACCGGGGTCCCGACGACGAGGGAGTCTGGGCGGATGCATCGAGCGGGCTGGTCTTGGGCAGCCGTCGGCTGGCGGTCATCGACCTCTCCCAGGCCGGTCACCAGCCCATGGTTTCCCCCTGCGGGCGCTTCGTCATCGTCTACAACGGAGAAGTGTACAATTTCGCCTGCTTGAGAAAAAGGCTGCAAGAAGCTGGTTGCCGCTTCAAGAGCCGGACGGACACCGAAGTCATCTTGCAGGGATGCGCCCAGTGGGGCATCCGCAAGACTCTGCAGCGCCTGAACGGGATGTTCGCCTTCGCCCTGTGGGACAATCGGAGCAAGCGGTTGACCCTGGCTAGGGACCGTCTCGGAATCAAGCCACTGTACTATGGATGGAGCGGCAGCAGCTTCTTTTTCGCCTCCGAACTGAAGGCCTTGCGCGTTCATCCCGATTTCCAGGCACAATTGGACCTCGACAGCCTGATTCTTTTTTTCCGCCACAGCTACATCCCCTCTCCCTATTCGATCTATCACAACGTCTTGAAGCTCAGGCCTGGCTCGTTCCTCACCATTGACGCACCCGCAGGCGGCAGGCCCACGCCTGAAGAGTACTGGTCGCCCAAGATGATGGCTGAAGACGGCCAGCTTAAAAGATTCCAAGGGGGCTCTGACCAGGCTGTGGACCGGCTGGAGAAATCGCTCAGCGAGGCCGTGCGCCTGCGGTTGGTGGCGGACGTCCCCATCGGGGCTTTCCTGTCGGGAGGCATTGACTCCTCCACCGTCGTTGCCCTGATGCAGGCTCATGCCCCAAGTCCCGTCAAGACCTTCAGCATCGGCTTTGACGAGTCGGGATACGACGAGGCGCAGGAGGCCGCCAAGGTGGCCCGCCATCTCGGCACTGATCACACCGAGCTTTACGTCTCGCCCCGTCAGGCCTGCGAGGTCATCGCGTCTTTGCCTCGCATGTACGACGAACCTTTTGCCGATTCCTCGCAGATCCCGACCTTCCTCGTCTCCCGCCTCACACGCCGTTCGGTGACCGTCAGCCTTTCAGGGGACGGGGGGGATGAGCTGTTCGGCGGATACGACGACTACTTCCGCGGGCGTCGCCGATGGGATTTGGTGAGGCGTTTGCCCCGGCCTGTGCGGGGGCTGGGCGGGACAGGGCTGCATCTGTGGGCAGCTTTGGCGCCGATGCTGAAGCCGGTCCTGCCCCCCGGGCTGGCTGTCCGCGCCTCGGCCGACCGCACACGCAAGGCGCGGCTTGTCCTCCAGGCCCGGTCCCCCGAAGCCTTGCACCGCTGCAGCGTGTCGCACTGGCCTCAGCCGGCAAACCTGGTGCGCGGCGCCTCGGAGCCTCCCACTCCCTTTACCGATTCACAGCGATGGGCCCGCCTTCGCCACTGTGAAGAGCGCATGATGTTTATGGATCTGACCACTTACCTGCCCGAGGATCTTCTGGCAAAGGTCGACCGGGCCAGCATGGCGGTGAGCCTCGAAGCCCGGGTTCCTCTTCTCGACCACCGGGTGGTGGAATTCGCCTGGCGCCTCCCCCTGAATCTCAAGATCCGGCAGGGAGAAGGGAAATGGATTCTCCGCCAAGTGCTGTGCAGGTACGTCCCCCGCTCTTTGGTGGACCGTCCCAAGATGGGCTTCCGCATCCCTGTGGGCGAATGGCTGCGGGGCCCCCTGCGCAGCTGGTCGGAGGAGCTTCTCAGCGAGCCCCGCCTGAAACGGGAAGGGATTCTTTGCTCTTCCCTGGTCCGGCGGATCTGGCAAGAGCACCTGCATGGGCACCAAAGCTGGGACAGCATGCTCTGGACTGTGCTGATGTTCCAGGCCTGGAAGCAGGAGTGGATGTGAAGCGCCATGCGGATTCTGCACTTCATCGAGGGGCTGGGCAACGGGGGCAAAGAGCGCCAGCTGGTGGAATTGCTGAAGGGACTGCGCGAGGACAAGGACTTGCAGACAGCTCTGGTCACCCTGGGGGAAGGAGACTATCACCAACCCCGTATAGCGGCGTTGGGCATTCGTCTGCACTGCTGCAGGCGCCGCCTGCGATGGGATCCCGGAGTGTGCCTGCGGCTCGATCGCATCCTTCGGGACTTCCGGCCCCATATTGTCCATACTCATGATTGGATGACGTCTTTTTATGCCCTGCCCCTGTGCCGTTTGCGGCGTGTCGTATTGGTCAACGGCTCCATCCGCAACGCCTTCACTGCAGGAGGCCTCCGATGGAGGCTGGAAAGATCCCTGCTCAGGCTTTCCGACCTGCGGGTGGCCAATTCGAGGGCGGGGCTGCGCAGCCGGGGTTTTTGCGGGGACGAGGAGCGAAACGTCGTCATCCGCAACGGTTTTGATTTTACACGCCTGCAGGGATTGACCGAAGGGCCGCCCGCTTGGCTGGCCGACAGGGCCGCGGGCAGGAAAACCGTCGGCATGGTGGCCTCTTTCTCTCCCTACAAGGACTATGCCACTTTCCTGACGGCCGCCCAAGAGGTTTGCAGCCGCCGTGAGGATGTGGTCTTCGTGGCCATCGGCGACGGGGATACTCGTCAAAGCCTGCAAAGCACCCTCGGCTCCCGATTTCGTGACCGGATTCTCTTTGCCGGCCGCCGCAGGGAGGTCGAGAGGTGGGTCCGCTGTTTCGACATCGGTGTGCTGGCCACATTCACGGAAGGAATCTCCAACGCCATCATGGAGTACATGGCTTTGGGCAAGCCGGTGGTGGCAACCAACGGAGGAGGCACCTGCGAGCTCGTCGGCGACGGAAAGACAGGCTTTTTGGTCCCTCCCCGATCGCCGTCCGCCATGTCCGAGAAGATCGAATTCCTGCTCGACCATCCCGAAACAGCCTGCCGGATGGGAAAGGCCGGCCAGCGGCGCCTGCACAGAGGCTTCAGCCTGCAAAGGCTTGTCGAAGAGACTCGTAATCTCTACCAAAGAGCGGTTTCCAAACCGGCATCAGGCCTCAAGGCCGACCGAGGCGCAAAGGCCCGCCAGCTCCAAAAGGCATAGCCGAAGGGTCCGGACGTGCCATTCAAGATACTGCTCGTCACCAATATGTATCCTCACCCTGACCAGCCGTCTCAGGGCGCCTTTGTCCAGCATCAGGTCATGGCCCT
>JANQFM010000017.1 GCA_028277865.1 Acidobacteriota bacterium | reverse complement strand
AAGTGGCGTACTCCATCGGTTGACTGACCCATTTTTCGCGCAATTGATCGAAGTCGGAGGCCAGGCGGATGGGACGTCCGCAGCGCCGACCTGGACGACGGGCGCATCGTCTATCGGCTGGGCGCCGACCTGCATCTCTATGACATCGGCAGCAGCCGGGATCGGCTCATCCCCATCCGCCTGGCCTCCGACTTCGATCAATTGCGCGAAAAATGGGTCAGTCAACCGATGGAGTACGCCACTTCAGCCCACCTGCACCCCAAAGGTGAAAGCGTTGTCATCACGGCTCGTGGACGCCTTTTCGTCGCCCCGGCAGGCCCCGGACGCCTGGTGCGCGCCTCAACGCGTGCCGGAGTCCGCTATCGCGACGGAGCCTTCATGCCCGACGGCGATTCGTTGCTGGCCCTTTCTGATCAAAGCGGCGAGACCGAATTCCACATCCTTCCCGCCGACGGGGTTGGCGAGGAGCAAGCTCTCACCAGCGACGGCACGATCCTGCGCTTTCGGGGCTATCCCTCGCCCGACGGAAACTGGGTGGCCTACACCGACAAGAACAATGAATTGCGGTTGCTCGATGTGCGCAGCCGGACCCAGAAAACGATTTCGACCACTCGGGAAGGCGTCAGCCAACCCTCCTGGTCTCCCGACAGCCGTTGGCTGGCCTTTACTCAAAGAGCCCTCAACACCTTTGCCCAGATTCAGATCTACAACCTGCAGGACGGCACCCTCACCGCCCTGACCAGCGACCGGGTCAACAGCCGTTCGCCCGCTTGGCATCCCGACGGCGAGTTCCTCTACTTCCTTTCCGACCGCAATTTGGTTTCCAGCGTGGGCAGCCCCTGGGGATCCCGCCAGCCCGAGCCCTATTTCGACCGTAGCTGGAAAATCTACGAAGCCGCCCTCAAGCGCGGCCTTCTCTCCCCCTTCAGCCCGCCGGACGAGCTGTCCGGCGACAGGGCGGAGAGCCGTGATAAGAAGGCAGAAGGTGCTCCTGCGGTGGAAATCGACTTGGACGGCCTGCAGCGTCGAGTACGGGAAGTTCCCGTGCCACCCGGAAATTACTTCGGGCTGGCGACCAACCGCCACGCGCTCTTTTTCGGCAGCCGGGAAAGCGGGCGCAGGGCTTCCAACCTGGCAGCCGTCAAAATTGAGCCGCCCCCGGACAGGCTTCACGATCCGGTTGAGGTGGTCACGGGGATCCGCAGCTTTGAATTGTCCGCCGACGGAGAGAAAGTCCTGGTGGCCCAGCGCGATTCGCTTTACGTGCTGGACGCCCTTCCCAAGAAAGCTTCCAAGCTTTCCGAAAGCCAAGTCAATCTGCGTGGCTGGACCTTTCCCATCGACGTCCGCGAAGACCTGCGCCAGCTCTTCGTGGACGCCTGGCGGCTGGAAAGGGACTATTTTTACGATCCCGGCATGCACGGCCTGGACTGGGAGGCGGTCCGCGACAAGTACCTGCCATTGGTGGACCGCATCACCTCGCGCGCCGAACTCAGCGATTTGATCGGAGAGATGGTGGCCGAGCTTTCCGCCCTGCACGTCAGCGTGCGGGGAGGCGACCTGCGCCGCGGCCAGGATCGCATTCAGGTGGCCTCACTGGGTGCCCGATTGGTGCGCGATGAGTCGGCCGGAGGCTACCGCATCGATTACATCTACCAGTCCGACCCCGACTACCCCAACGAGCTGTCGCCTCTGGCTCAGCCGGGGCTGGAAGTCTCTGCCGGGGACGTCATCACCTCCATCAACGGGACTCCCGTCCTCTCCGTGGCCCATCCCCACCAGCTGCTGCGCAACCAGCAGGGACGCCAGGTGCTGCTGGAGCTGAGCCCTTCTGACGGAGGAGAAGGCCGGCGCCTGATCGTCACGCCCACCGGAAACGAAGGCAACCTGCGCTACAGCGACTGGGAGTACACTCGCCGCCTGCAAGTCGAAGAGCAGAGCCGGGGCAGCATCGGCTACGTCCACCTGCGCGCCATGGGATTGCGCAGCCTGACCGAGTGGTACCGCAACTTCTATCCCGTCTTCAACCGCCCCGGACTGATCGTCGACGTGCGCCACAATGGGGGAGGCAACACCGACAGCATCATCCTGGAAAAGCTGCTCCGCAAGGCCTGGTTCTACTGGGCGCCGCGTGCCGGGCAGCCCTATTGGAACATGCAGTATGCCTTCCGCGGCCACATGGTCGTTTTGGTCGACGAGCGCACTGCCTCTGACGGCGAGGCCTTCGCCGAGGGCTTCCGCAGATTGGGCTTGGGAAAAGTGATCGGAACCCGCACCTGGGGGGGTGAGATCTGGCTGAGCAACAACAACCGCCTCAGCGACGGCGGATACGCCCGCGCCCCCCAGACAGGCGTATACGGCCCCGAACGCCAATGGCTCATCGAAGGCCACGGAGTCGACCCCGACATCGAAGTCGACAACCTTCCTCACGCGACTTTCAACGGCCAGGACGCCCAGTTGGAAACCGCCATCCAATATCTCTTGGAAGAGATCCGTAAAAATCCGGTAGACGTCCCTCAGCCCCCACCCTACCCGGACAAGTCCTTTACTCCGACAGAAACGGGAGGAAACGGAAGCTAGCAGAGTCCGCAAGGTCTTTTCTTCTTTCACGCTTCTGCGCATTGCGCGAGATCCCCTCTTCTTTCTCCTCCGCGCCTCTGCGCCTCTGCGTGAAACCAAAAACGGCCCCGCCTCAGCACGAGGACAGGGCCGTCAGTGTGTTGTCTTCGGTGGCGTGGGGTTCCCCGAAAGCGGGAGCCCAAAGACGCCTTTTTACGAGGACGCCACCTCCGAACTACTTGATATCGAACTCACCAGATCACCTCCTTTCCCGGGCCGGACCCGTAATCGACGGATCCCCTCTCCGTCCGGCCCCGAGGCCGCCCGAAAGCCCCCGCAAGCCGCCATGCAGAGCATGGACCGATCTTTTTCAGTCTGCTCCCCTCCTCCCCCAATGTCAATCCCAATCTTCCCTCTATCCCCTTTGCGCCCTCTGCGTCTTTGCGCGAAATCTCTCTTCCCCTCCCTCGACATCCCTTCCGTATTTGTAGTAGACTCCGCATCTCCACTGAGTGCGCGCCCATAGCTCAGCTGGATAGAGCGTCGGTCTACGAAACCGAAGGTCCGAGGTTCGAGTCCTCGTGGGCGCGCCACCTGTCCGGCCCTTTCCCTCCGAGTCGATCACCCGAACATCAACCAAGTCGACACCCGGAGCGATTCCCTGGAGTCCCTTCCCTCCTCTGCCTCTCCGCGCCTCTGCGCCTCTGCGCCTCTGCGCCTCTGCGTGAATCCTCCCCGCTCTCCCCTTGGCGATCTTGGCTTTGCGCCTTTGCGTCTTTGCGCGAAACCTTCCCCATCCCCGGAGGCTCTGCTATCGTGAGCTTTTCGATCATGGCCACCACCAAGACCCCATCCGCCCGCCTGATCCGTTTCCTGGAGGAGCAGTGGGCCGAGCGCGGCAACCAGATGCGCTTCGCCCGCGAGACCGGATGCAGCGACAGCGTCACCTCGAAGTGGAAAGCCGGGCAGCCCCCCGACCTGGCTAGCTGCCTGAAGATTGCCATGTACTACCAGCTGGACCCCTACGATGTCTTCGAATGGGCGGGAAGGCCCGACTACGGGCGCCTGGCCCACTCGCTGGGGATCGCCGGCGGCAAGCCCCGCCCTCCCTGGGAGCTCTACCAGGACGAAGCCCAGCAGCGCCTGCACCGCCAGCTCGACGAGCTGCTCGAAGCAGGCTACGCCGACCACGCGGCGGACGTCATCCGGCGCGAGCACAGCGGCGCCATCGGAACCTTCCAGCGCACCTGCTCCTTCCTGCGCAAGCAGGTCGACGCCGAGGCCTGCGTCCTGCTGTCCACCGAGGGGCGCTTCCTGGCCTCTGCTGGGGATATCCGCGAGGGCGAGATCGATGCCTTGAAGGAAGGCCGCAACCCGGCGGGCTGGAAGCGCAGGCAGTATGTTGGGATCGTGGCCTGCCTGCGGATCGCCGTCCTGCGCAAGCCGGGAGCGGTGAACGTGGCGCTGGCAATTCTGCAGGCCCAGCTAAGCATGAAGAAGTAGGTTTTCGGCAACGAGTCGTTTGGCCCTTTGCAGTACCTTCAACAGGCAGGGATGCCTGTGCCACTCTCAGGCTGGAAGCCATTTTTCAGAGCTTGAACCCGTCGCTGTCACCGGAGCCCAGAGTGACACAGGCATCCCTGCCTGTGATCCGGGGATTTCGCTAAACTTGTAACGCCGCTTGAGCTGCAGACGGAGGAAGACGATGAAGACTGATCCAGGACTTGAGGCCACTCGAGAAGTCCGGAAGCGGATTTCCCGCGAGCACGGCAACAATCCGCGCCGGCTGGTGGAGTTTTACATGG
>JANQFM010000012.1 GCA_028277865.1 Acidobacteriota bacterium | reverse complement strand
TGGACCGGTCCAGACTGGCTGAAAAGCGAGATCCCCCTTTTGCAGGGGTATGAGTTCGAAGCTGCCCTGCAAACGCCCACCGACGGGGTGATGGATATCGAGCGACTGCTGCATTTTTACCTGGACGGCGCCCGGTCGCGGGGCGTTCAGCTACGGCTTGGCTGCCCCGTGCATTCCATCGAAGGGGAAGGCCCTTTTTGGGTCCGTGCTGGCGGGGAAGCCTTTGGAGCCAAGGTTGTGGTCAATGCTGCGGGCGCTTGGGCTGGTCAAGTCGCCCAACTGGCCGGTGCCTGCAAAATCCCCCTCACTCCCATGAAACGGCACCTCTTCCAGCTCAGCGGAGTTCCGGTTTCGCCTGACTGGCCTTTTGTCTGGGATCTGGAACGGGACTTCTACTTTCGCCCCGACCAGGGGAGGCTGCTCTTCAGCCTGTGCGATGAATCCACGGACGAAACGCTCGACACCTCGCCGTCCGCCGGAATCTCGCAGCGCCTCGCCGAATTGATCGAAGAGAGCCTGCCTGCCCTGATAGGCTTTCGCCAAGATGAAGTGCGGGCCTGCTTTCGGACCCATTCCTCGGACGGCGCCCCTTTAATCGGGCCTGACCCCGATTTGCCGTCGTTTTTCTGGGTGGCTGCCTTGGGAGGTTTCGGCATGGGCGCAAGTTGGGAACTGGGGCGTTTGGCGGCCGCAGGGCTACAGGAAAAAAATCGCCTCAAGAATTCCCAAGTCTCCCCAATGCGATTCCACGCCCGATGATGAAATGGTTGCCATTAGCCCCGAACCTGGCCATCGCGACTTTGCGTCTTTGCGCGAAACTCCGGAATCCGGGTTATGGCCCTTCCGGCTTCGCCCGCGCCTCATCCACACGTCCCAACGACAAGAGATTGGCCCATAACCTGTACGCGCCGGGCACTCCGTCGGGGAGTTGGCGGAAAAAGGCCAGGCCGGCTGAAAGATAGGTTCCTCGGCCGTAACGGGCGAACAGCAGCCCGCCCAGTTTGGGGCCCGCGTTGTAGGGCCAAGGGTCTTCCATTTCGATCAGGGGTGTGTAGCGCTCGTCCCACTCGCCCAGCATATAGGTCGATCGCTCCTGCACCCAGCCCTCCCAGTCATCGGAGGAGATCCGGTTGGGGAAGTGAAAGGCCGGATGCTCGGGCTGCAGCACCCGGACCGGCGCTTCCTCCACCGATATGCGCCCCGGCGGACGGGTGATCTTGGCGGGATAGGGCGTGTACTGGGCTCGGTTGAATTCGTACTTGTTCCACTGCCCGATCAGGTGTCCTCCAGCTTCCACGTAATCGATCAACCTCTGGTTGTGGGCGATCAGATCCTGCCGGTTGAGATAGGCCCGCACCCCGATCACAATTGCGTCAAAGCGGGACAGGTCTCCGGAGGCCAGGTCTTCTTCTTCCAGATAGATCACCCGGGCTCCCAATTCTTCCGTAGACCGGCCCACTTCGTCGCCTACTCCAGTCACGTAGCCCACCAAAAGCCCCTCGGGCAGCTGGAAATCGAAAGCCCGGATGGTCGAAGAAGCGGGATGGTAAAGGTGGCGGGTCTGAATGTGGTGATACGCGATCACCTGATATCCTTCGGTGAACGACTTGCCCCCTATTTCAGCGATGGCACGGACTTGGTAATCGCCGGAATCCAGGCTTGCCGGAGGCAGAACCTCAAATGCTGCCGTCAGGCGTTGATTCTCGTACTGAAACTGAATCTCCCGAGAGGGCGGCGTCACCTGCCATCCGTCCGGCGCCTCCAGCCTCAACCGGGCCTGGGTCCCCTTGGGGACATTGCTGTGAACCGTTGCCTTCAGCGTCTTGGCCGCCCGATGCCGAGTGCTGAGGACGCCCTTGCGGGGCGAAAGTGAAACCGACAGCTCCGGCACCACCTTGACTTCCATGCGCCGTTCGCGAGCCGCATCGGAATCCCACCAGCGATGCTGGACAGATGTCTCGACCCAGGCCGCCACCCCATTCGACACGTAGTGCAGCCGCGCCTTCAAAGGAGGCGGAGCAAAAGGCTCCATCCCCGTAAATCCTTCCTGAACGGCAAATCGGTCCACGCGGGGATCGAAGCGATACCAGTAGGTTTGGGAAAGCTCAGCTTGTGCCGAGGCTGTGATCTTGAAGACGGCCGTGTTGTCCTCCAAAGATGTTTGCTCAACCGTCCAGCCCGAGGGTGCCAGGAGTTCGACGCGGGGATCGGTCATCTGAGAAGTTCGATCGTAATAGCTGACTTCAACTGGGAAGCTCTGGCCCGGTATCACGGTCCCGTCGCCGCCGACGGCAAAGGCTTCGAAATGCAAGAAATGCCCTCGGGCGGCAGCCTGCAGAAAATCTTTTTCCTCTTGCGCAAGAATATGCCGTGCTTCAGCTTGAACGGTCGCCTGCAAGGCTTGGCGAACCAGGGCCAGCCCTTCCATCACCGACCGGCTGGCCAGTTTGTAGTCCGAACGCCCATAGGCCGCATTGGCCTCCTGCACCTTTTGGCCCAACCTGTCGAGCAGGGGCGCCAATGCGGGATCGACTCCGATCGCCCTGCTGAGGCCTGTATCGAGCCCGGTCAGGAAGTCTGTCCCTCGAATCGGCGAATCGACCGTCGAATCGGCCAGCACATAGTAGGAACGGGCGGGTCCCGGACGAGTCAGGCGTCCCATCCCTTGGCAACGGTGCTGCCTCCGGGAACGAACGCCGAATTCGGCGTTCGTCTCGCCCAGCAGCGGATCATACTCACCCAATTGGATGATGTAGAAATCTTGCTCCTTCGAAGGCGTGCCCAAACGTCGAAATCGAGCCGATTGAAAGAGCCGGGAGGTTTTCCAGGGCTGAAGCCCTTCCTGGCTGATCTGGTCGGGAAAACGGCCGGGGTCGGCGGCCGCTGCAAATGCCTCGGCGGTCAGGCGGGCCGAGGCCTGGT
>JANQFM010000008.1 GCA_028277865.1 Acidobacteriota bacterium | reverse complement strand
CGGCAGATCAACATCCCTCCAAAAGAAGACAGATTGCCCGACCAAGGCCTGGACGTGGAGACCGACTTCCGGTTGGGATTCGCCGGAGTCATTTCCGGGACCGTGCGCGACCAGATCAACGGCGCCGGCGCCGTTGATCCGGTCGCGCACGGTCCCGGAAATGACTCCGGCGAATCCCAACCGGAAGTCGATCTCCACTTCCAGGCCTTGGTCGGGCAATCTGTCTTCTTTTGGAGGGATGTTGATCTGCCGCATCCCAATCTCATATCCAGGAGCTGAAGCGGCCACCACCCCGATAGGGTGCTGCAGGCTGTCGAACTCGAATAGGTAGGTGCCGTCAGGATCGCTTGGAGTGGTCCTGCTGCGTGCAAGGGCGTCGCGCAGCGGCCCTGGGGAAAGCCGGGAGGCATCTCCGTCCACCAACACCCTGTCGCGGCTGACCTGCCAGCCCTGGCCGTAATCGAAGGGAATCCAGCGCAGCAGGGCGTTTTCCAGGGGTTGCCCCTGTGCGTCCTCAACCCGGCCCGTGATTTGCAGGGCAACTCGTTTCTTGGCCGGGGGCGGCTTGGCGGGTTTTTCAGGGCGGGCTTGGCCGAAGGTCGGTGCCTTGGGCGGCAAAGGTTGCGGTTCAGACGCAGGCGGCACAGATGCTGCCTCCTGCGCCGAATCCGGTTCCCGAGCCGGAGCGCTCCCGGTGGACGCCGGCACCTGAGACTCAGCGGGAGGTTGGCCGTCGTTGCGGTATACTGCGATCAGGACGACAAGGATCACTGCCAGGCCAATCAAGCCGACGACAATCAAACGTAGTTTCATGAGTTATCTCTCTGGCCCAACATTACGAGCGATTGTTGGATTTTAGTCGCAATAGAGATTCGCGCCAAGACGCAAAGGGCGCAAAGTGCCCTATCCCGGCCTTCCCGCCCTTTGCGTCTTGGCGCGAAACCTTCCTCAGATTTCCAGCCTGCCCTCGAACACCATCGGCGTGAGCTTGAACCACTGCCGGATGGGTTCCCGCAGCCCGTCGGTCTGGAAGAGGATCCGATCGTCTTGCAACGTGACCAGAGGTTGGCCGCCGGGCAGGCGGCGGGGGAAATAAAGGCGGGCGCCCAACCCTCTCTCGTCAGGAGGTTCGAAGCGGTAGATGAATACTTTCTTGCCCGTTTTGGTGAGCAGAAAGGTGTTGTTGGCGAAGGCCGACAGGTTGCTGGTCTTCAATTCGGCCTGGGCTTGGTTGAGTTGTTGGGGATCCTTCGAAGTGAGGCTCAGGGTCACGATGATCCGATTAGGACTGGGCTGCTCGATGAAGTCCTCAAAGCTGCTGGCTCTCAGTTCGCCCCCCGTACTCAGAATCAGCTTGCGCACCAGGGCCAGCCGAATGGGCTTGGCGGTCAGAAAGCGGATCCGGACTCCCAGATGCTCGTAATAATCGGCCCGTCGCCTCTGGAGAAAGTCTGTAAAAGGGGCGTTGGAAGTCAGCCGGTAGGTCTGGCCCCAGGGCGAGTCGTCCAGGATGCGTTCCACATCGCTGTTGTTCCACTTGCCGAATTTCTTCTTTTTCCAGACATCTTTGGCTGCCAGGCCGACCATCATGAAGAGGACAGCCCACACCAAAATCATTGTGCGTCTCATCTCATCACCTTCGCAATTGCGGACCTCTTGCTCAGTGTAGATGCAAAACCGCTGTCAATAGTTGAGAAGAATCTCACACTTTGCACCAAGCTGCGTGCATCCGGCCAGAAGACCTCTGCTATTTCGAGAATACGCTAATCTAATTTGGTTTCACTGCCGAAATGAGTCCGGTGCAAGAGACCTCTTCGCCAACAAGCCTACAGCCATTCCTCCACGGTTCTCAGAAGGAATCCGGAACCGCTGCCTCATCCGGAATCCAGTGGCTGTCCTGGACCGTCTGTCCGCTCGGCCTGCCGATTCTGGCATATTCCCTTTTGCGTGCATTGATGGCCGTACCCTCCGAGCCGGCCTGGCTTTTGCTGGCGGTTGCCACCATTGCTTCCAGCTTCTTCCGTGTGCCCCTGCCGGCTCTCGGAAAGAAGTCGGGTTCCGGGCACGTGACCGCCAGCGACATCTTTGTCTTCGCTGCCATTTTGATGTTTTCAGCCCCGGTGGCGGTGGTGGTTTCAGCCCTCGACGTGCTGGTGGCAGGCAGGAAGGCCGGGCTGCGCCGCATACTCTTCAACATCAGCCAGGCTTCCGTGGTGACTCTTGCAGTCAGCCATGTCTTTTACAGCCTGCACCGCTATCCGCCCCTGGACGCCTCCCAGGTCGACAACCTCTCCCTCTTTTACCTCAAGTTGATGTTTTGCGCCGCCCTTTATTTCCTGGCCTCCTCGGCCGCAGTGGCGCGGGCGCTTTCCCTGGCAAGCGGCAGCTCGTTCCTCGAGGTCTGGAAAGAGAAATTCCTGCTTCATTCGCTCATCAGCATCGCGGGCATCTCGGGAGGGGCAGTGGTCTTTGTCAGTTTCGAGCGGGCTCACTTCATCGCCATTTGCCTGGCCCTTCCGCTGATTTTGATTCTGCTTTATGCCTACCGAACGAATTACGGGCGCAGCGAATCACTGCAACAGGCCTTGCGGATGGCCCATTACGACTCATTGACCGGCCTGCCCAACCGCAAGCTGTTCATGGATCGCCTGGCAGTCCACCTGGCCCAGTCCGAACGCCAGGGGCTCTGCCTGGCTTTGCTCTTCCTTGACCTGGACAACTTCAAGAATGTCAACGACACGCTGGGCCACGATGCGGGCGACGAACTCCTGAAAACGGTGGCTGCCCGCCTGCAGGGCTGCCTGCGGGCCTCGGACACGGTGGCCTGTCTGGCCGGCGACGAGTTCACCGTTATCTTGCCCGGACTTCAAGTCAATCAGCCGCACCTGGCAGGCCGGGTGGCGGAGAAAATCCTCCATTGCCTCGAAAAGCCCATCGCGCTGGGCGATGCGCAGGCCGATGTGACTCCCAGCATCGGGATCAGCCTTTACCCTGCGGACGGGCAGCATCCGCAAGCGCTGCTCAAAAACGCCGATGCGGCCATGTACGAGGCCAAGCGGGCGGGCCGCAACGGGTACCGCTACTTCAGTTCCCTCCCAGGCCAGGAGGCCTGGATGAGCCGCTAGGTTTCACGCAGAGGCGCAGAGACGCAGAGGAGAGAGCAGAGCCGGAGGGACCTCAACCAGACTCTTCTTTCCCTCATCCCTCTCTCTGCGACTCTGCGGCTCTGCGTGAATTTCCCTGCTCCTTTTCGGACAGCGCGTGGGCCTGTTGTTCCCACTCAGCGTATAGGCCGCTCAGTTTCTCTTCGATTTGCCGGTGCTGCTCGGACAGGCGGTGCAATTCCTGGTAGGGATGGCCGGGCAGCTTGAGGATTTCCTCCAGGTCGGCCTTGCGCCCCTCCAACTCTTCAACGCGGGATTCCAGCCTTTCGACTCTTTCGCGCAGCCTGCGCAGTTCGTTCTTGGAGATGCGGGGCTTGGGGCGAGAGGGTGTCGGCTTGGGGTTTGAAGGGAGCTTCTTTGACGGAAAAGCCTGGTCGCCGAACCGGATCTGGGAGAGGCTGTCCAAGCGTTTCAAGCGCCTTTTGCGGATGAGGAAGAACTGATCGACCACCTTTTCAAGGAAGTAAAGGTCGTGCGAGACCACCAGGAGCGTGCCTTTGTAGTTTTGCAGCATCTCCTCCAATGCCTCGCTGCTGACGATGTCCAGGTGGTTGGTGGGCTCGTCCATGATGAGGATGTTGGCCGGTTCATGGACCAGGCGCGCCAGCGCCAGCCGGCTGCGCTCGCCGCCGCTGAGCGCCCTGACGTCCTTGAAGACGGCTTCGCCCCGGAAGAGGAACAGGGCGGCAAAACTGCGTAATTGTTCGTCGGTGGAGAAGGGATCCTTCTCGCGCAGGCTGTCATAGACGGTTTGGTTGCCGTCGCCCAGCGACGGGTTTTGAGAAAAGTAGGCCAGGTCGTTGTTGGGCCCCCATTCCAGGCTGCCGGAGAGCAGTGGCAAATCGCCTGAGATGGTGTTGAGCAAAGTCGACTTGCCGCTGCCGTTGCCTCCCACGATTCCGATCCGCTCTCCCCGGCGCATGGCAAGATTCACATCCTCCAGCAGGGCAGTGCCCGGATAGCCCACCTGCCCTCTTTGGATCTGGAAGCTGAGCGCTCCGCCGCGGCGCCCCTCGGGAATGTGCAGATGCAAACCGGCATTGTCCTCCAGGGGCGCCTCCAGCCACTCGGCCTTTTCCAGCTGGCGTCGGCGCGCCTGGGCCTGCTTGGTCTTTTGCCCCACGATGTTGCGGCGCACGAAGTCCTCGGTGCGGGCCTTCCATTCCTGCTGCTCCTCATAGGCCTTGCGCTGCTGCTCAAGTCGCTGGTGACGTTGCCGGCGGGCGGCGCTGAAGGAACCGCTGTAGCGGTGCAGGCGTCGGCCCTCGATTTCCCAGGTCTGCTGGGTCACCTGGTCCAGGAAGCGTCGGTCGTGGCTGATGACCAGGCAGGCGCAATTCAAGGACGTCAGGAAGCCGGTGAGCCAGAAGATGGCTTCCAGGTCGAGGTGGTTGGTGGGTTCGTCCAGCAGCAGCAAGTTTGCGGGATTGAGCAAGGTCTGGGCCACCAAAAGGCGGTTTTGCTGACCGCCGCTGAGGTGCTCCCAGGGGAATTGGAGGCTGTGGACGGAAAAGCCGATGCCCAGCAGGACCGCCTCGGTGCGGGCTCGGTAGCCGTAGCCGTCCTGCAAGCGCATCTGCATCTGCAGCGACTCGTACTCCTCGGCCAGATCAGTCGGCAATTCATGCGAGCGGGAGACCGCCATTTCAGATTCCAGTTGGCCCAAGCGCTTTTCGACGGCCGTTAGATGTTCGAAGACCCTCAAAGCCTCTTGAAGCACCGTGTTGCCCGGCTGGAAGTCCGGAATCTGGGGGATGCGGGCAATGGCCAGTCCGGAGGCGCGCTGCAGCTGTCCGTCGTCGGGTTCGAGGCCTCCTTCGATCAGATCGAACAAGGTGGTCTTGCCGCAGCCGTTGCGCCCGATCAAGCCGATCCGGTCCTGCGCGTTGCACTGGCAGCTTACTCCACGGAAGAGGACTTGGGTGCCGAATTCCTTGCTGACATTGTGGAGCCGAAAAATCATCTCGTGGGATTTTCACGCAGAGGCGCAGAGGCGCAGAGGAGGGCAGAAGAGCCAGAAGAGAAGATGAAGGTGAAGATGAAAATGGCAAAATACCGCTTTCATACCGTTTTTCTTTCCCCTCATCTCCCTCTCTTTGTGTCTCTGCGCCTCTGCGTGAAACCTCTACGATCGGAAGTAACGCTTTTCGATTTGGGTGATCTTGTCGACGCGGCGGCGGTGGCGTTGGGGGCCGTAGGGGGTTTCAAGCCAGGTGCGGACCACCGCCTGAATTGTCTGGACGGGCAGCATGCGTCCGCCTAAAGTGAGGATGTTGGCGTAATTGTGCTCCCTGCTGTTGCGCGCCGTGGCCTCGTCGTAGCAGAGTGCGGCCCTGATGCCGGGAACCTTGTTGGCCGCCATGGCCGAGCCGATCCCCGCCCCGTCCACCAGGATTCCCATCTGGCAAATTCCCTGCGACACCGCACGGGCCACCTGGTGGGCGATGTCGGGGTAGTCGACAGGATTGTCGTCGTGGACGCCGAAATCATGAACTGCGTAGCCCAGCTTGTGCAGGAAAGCCTTGACTTCCTCTTTCATGGCGAAGCCGCCGTGATCAGAGCCCAACCCGATCAAGCCCTGCTGTGCTTCAACCAGTTGGATCCCTTTTTGCTCGGCCCTCTCACGGGCCAGCGCCGAAACGATGGTCCCGCAGGGCACAGGGTAGCTTTCTCCCGCAGCGATCTCTTCCAAATCCTCTGCCAGCACAATTCTCTGAGGTTGATTGCTCATGAGTCACCGAGAACAGGATTCTAGCAGAAGGCACGTCCGGACCCGTCCCAATACTGCTGATTTGACGGAAGCGCGTGTCAAGAAGCCTGGCAAGACGCCACCGCCGGGCCCGCCCCGGCGGAGCGAATGACTGAATGGCTAGCAAGCGCCTTAATTGCACCCTCTGTGCGCAGCCCCGGCCCTCCCCCTCCCCCAGGGCGGCGCGCCGCCCTGGGGGAGGG
>JANQFM010000001.1 GCA_028277865.1 Acidobacteriota bacterium | reverse complement strand
GGAGGGAAGCCCGTTGAAACGGGCTCAGGGCTGCTTGCCTTCTGCCAGCTCCACCAGCCCTGAAGGACTGGCCTATAAGCCCTCAGGGCTAAAGCCCTTCGGGAAAGCCCGCTGAAGCGGGCAGAAGGAAGCTCAGAGGGCGGACCATGCCACCCTGCACTAAATATGAGTGCTGAGCCAGGCCCGTAAGGGCGGAAGCAGGAATGCTTCTAAAAAGTCTTGACTGGTTTGCCCTCCTGATCCATATTGACGAGCAATGCTTTCCAAGCACAGGAGGCTTTTGCCATTTGCGGGCGCCGTCCGCAGGTTCTTCGTCGGGAGTCTGGCGGCGTGCTTGGGGGGAGCGCCGTTTTCCAATGCGGCCCATCTGGAGCAGGACACTGCCGTGTTGGCGCCGTCCACTGCACTGCAGCGCACCCTCCAAGCGGGCCAGGCTCACTCCTACCGGATTGAACTGGCAGAAGGCAGGCCTTGGCTGCTTCAGGTCCAGCAGCTCGGTATCGACGTTGTGGTTGAGGTCATGGCGCCACGAGCCTCCAAGCCCGCCGCCTTCAACAGCCCCACCGACCGATGGGGACCCGAATGGATTCTCCTCCAAAGCGAAGAAACGGGGGACTATCGAATCGAGGTTCGTGGGCTGGAACCCGCCGGGCCATCTGGCCGATATGAAATCCGGGTCGATGAGGCGGGTGGCGGCCAGCGTCGCCTGCAGGCTGTGGCGGCCATGAGTGAAGCCGGCGGCCACTATTTTCACGATACCGCCGACTCCCGACGCTCGGCCATCGCCAAATACCAGCAGGCGCTCTCCCACTGGGAGGCATTGGGTGAAATCCGCCCCCAAGCGCTGGCCCTTTATTGCACGGCGGTGCTGCATCGGCTGCTCAACGAATCTCAGCAGGCATTGGAGCTCTATCGTCAGGCTCTTCCCCTCTTTCAGAGCCTCCAGGACCGCTTCAGGGAGGCTGATGTCTTGAATGCCCTGGGCCTGATTCACCGATCGTTGGGAAAGATCCCCGAGGCTCAGCAGTTCTTCTCAAAGGCCAACACCATTCGTCTGGAAATCAAAGATCGCCATGGGCAAGCGCCGGTGCTGAGCAATATCTGCCTGATGTCGTTCGTCCAGGGTGATCTGCGCCAAGGCCTGGAGTGCTACCAGGACGCCTTGGAACTGTTCCGCCAAGTCGAAGCCAAGGAGACGGAGGCTGCGGCCCTCACCAACATGGGACGAGCCTTCAACGTTTTGGGGCAACCTGAAAAGTCGCTGGGCCACTACAACCAGGCTCTGGAGCTTTATCGATCCCAGGGCAAAAAAATGGGCGAGGGGCAGACCCTGAACAACCTGGCTTTTCTTCACGAGAGCCTGGGAGAACCACAGCAAGCCCTGTCACTTTACAGCCGCGCCCTGGAGATCTTCGGCCAACTGGGGGCATTGCGCTGGCAGGCCAGGGCGCTGCACAACATCGGAGGAGCCTTCAGGATGATCGGGGAACTCGATCGGGCACTTTCGTACCAGGAAAGGGCGCTTGCATTGAGGCGAGATCTGAAGGATCTCGGAGGGCAGGCCAACAGCCTGAGGGGCATTGGCGACATTCGCCTCAGGCTTCAAGAACCCCGCCAGGCCATCAGCCTCTACCAGCAGGCTCTGGGCCTGGAGAGGGCGACCAAGGACCGCCGCGGCGAGGGGATCACATTGAGGCTCCTCGGCCATGCCCAGATGGAAGTCGGCCAAGCAGATCCGGCAATCGAATATCTTGATCAGGCCTTGGAGGCATTGCGCGATGTAGGCGACCACCCTCAGCAGGCTTTGGCGCTGCGAAGCAAAGGGCAGCTATTTGCCCGGGAAGGAAGACTCGCACCGGCCCTGGACAACCTCACACAGGCTCTTGAGATTTTCCGGGCTGTCCGAAATCAGGCCGGCGAAGCAGGGGCACTGCATGAAATGGCTCGGGTCCAGCTCGCTGCAGGCCGTACGGGGGAGGCTCTCGAAATGGTCGAATCGGCCATCCGAATCATCGAGTCTCTGCGCAGCCAAGTCCTGAGTCCTGACTTGCGCGCCGCCTACATGGGTACCCGGCGGGGAGCCTACGAACTCCAGATCGAACTGCTGATGCAGCTTCACCATGGCGACCCTTCCAAAGGCTACGACAAGGCGGCCTTAGAAGCGGGAGAAAGGGCCAGAGCCCGCAGTTTGCTCGATCTGCTGGGTGAAATGGGAGGAGAGATTCACCGAGGCTTGCCAGCTCCTCTTGTCCAGCGTTTGCGATCCGCGCGGCGGCGCGTGCAGGCCGGGGCCGAGCGGCAGCAAAGAATCCTTGCCGCCAAACACAGCCAGGAGCAGGCCACGGAGGGGGAGCGCAACCTGTATGAGGCCTTGTCGGAACTGGATCAGGTGGAGGCCGAGATTCGCAAGGGCAGCCCCGATCACGCCGCTCTCACACCAGCAAGTACGCTTTCGGCTGACGAAATCCAAAAACTGCTCGACGAGGACACCCTTTTCCTGGAATACGCTCTGGGGGAGAGCCGCAGTTTTCTGTGGGCGGTAACGAAAGAATCGATCAGCAGCTTCGAATTGCCGGGAGAGGACGAAATCGAAGCCGCGGCCCGCCGAGTCCACAGCGAACTGAGTACGCCGGGCACCGAGGGCAGGGAGACGGCGGCGCTGGGCCGTCTCTTGCTGGGACCGGTGTCGCAGCGCCTGGATGGGCAGCGCCTGGTGGTGGTGGCCGACGGCGCCCTGCATTACTTGCCTTTTGCAGCACTTTCATCTCCGCGGCAGTCCGGGCCTCTGCTTTTGCAGCATGAAGTGGTCCACCTGCCGTCGGCATCGACTCTGGCCCTGCTCAGAGGGCAGGCGGCGCGTCGATCTCCGGCCCCCAAGTGGGCGGCCGTCTTGGCTGATCCGGTCTTTGAAGCCACGGACGTGCGGGTTCGAGACTCTCAGGCGACCAATTCCGCATCCAATCCCCGCCCGAGCCAAAGCCCTCTCTCGAGGCAAGCGGATGGGCTTCAGCTACATCGGCTGTCTTCGAGCCGACTGGAGGCCGAAGCAATCTCTGCTCTGGTATCCGGCGACCAAGTTCTGAAAGCCCTCGATTTCGAAGCCAGCCGACAGACAGCTTTGGGCGGGCAATTGAGTCGCTATCGCATCGTACACCTGGCCACCCACGGCCTGATCGACTCGGTCAACCCCTCCTTGAGCGGGCTGGTCCTTTCTCTGGTCGATGAGCTGGGAAGCCGACAGGACGGCTGGATCCGCCTGCACGACATTTACAATCTCGAGCTGCAAGCCGACCTGGTGGTCTTGAGCGCCTGCCGCACGGCGCTGGGAAGAAAGATCCGAGGGGAGGGATTCGTGGGGCTGACGCGGGGATTCATGTACGCCGGCGCCTCCCGCGTCATCGCCAGCTTGTGGTCCGTCCCCGACAAGGCTACAGCCCGCTTGATGTCCCATCTGTACACAACGATGGTCCGGCAAGGTTCGAGGCCCGCCGCCGCCCTTCGTTCGGCGCAGCTGCACATCTTGAAGCAACGGCGCTGGCGGCATCCCTATTACTGGGCAGGATTCGTCCTCTCAGGCGACTGGAAGTAGGAATCGGTGAGACAGTCCTCCCGCCCGCACCACTGGACTAATCGTAAGCCTGGCGAGGGGAAGCCCGAGTGCTCCCCTTTTCGAAACACACCAAGAAATGGAAAGGAGAGGGAATAATGGCGATCGACGAATTCCTGGGCACCTGGATCGTGAAGGTCTCTGACACCAGAGTCATCCGAAAGGGCGATCGGCTGCAGATCGCTCCCAGCGGCTCCACCAACCAGGTTTCCCTTGTATGGACCGCGACGACTGGGCAAGAGTTACAGGGATCCGGGATCTTTGAAGAGGATTTGGACATCATCAAGACTTCGGGGGTCACCCTGAGGGGTGAATCCATGGAAGGCCAGCTCTCCCTGTTCGCAAAGGCCCAATCGCAGTACAGGGCCATCTACGGAGTTACCGTGGTGGGCGACCCCGAGGAAGCCGGGGTGTGGGGCGCCGAATCCGAGCCGGACTGAGGCGCGTCTCCTCATACCGCCAAAAGAAAGAGCCACAAAGGCACTGAGATACATATTCGGTCAACCCGCCCCAATACCGCTGATTTGACGGAAGCACATGCCATGAAGCCTGGCAAAACGCCACCGTCGGGCCCGCCCCGGCGGAGCGAATGACTGAATGGCTAGGCC